>NZ_JACGWF010000112.1:0-10692 GCF_014077595.1 Colwellia sp. 6M3
TGTCATACACGGTGAGTATAGTGAAGTGGGAGCAAGCAGCTCCCTTACTTAAAAATGTTAGAGAACAGGTATTTGTTTATGAATGGCGAATACCGAAAAGAGTTGAGTTTGATCGTAAAGATCACTTCGCGAATCATGTGCTTGCTTGCCACGATAAAACACAACAACCGATAGGAACTGGCCGTATTTTATCTTCTGGTGAAATTAGCCGAATTGCGGTATTAAAGCGCTACCGTAAAGATCAAGTCGATAGAATCATTTTACAAAAGCTGTTTAGCATAGCCCAAGAGATGAAACTAAAGGAAATATTTATTTATAGCCCTTTAGAGACAATCGATTATTTTCGTGAAAATCATTTCAACACTTCTGGCGCAGTATTTATGGAAGCTGGTATGCCTAAACAAAAAATGACTTGTCTACTCAATAAAGCAACGGTAGCTAAATATTATCTAAGCCATTAAGTTAGTTTAGATAATATTTAAGATCATTAGTTTAAATAAGTGACTAAGCCCATATTTCATCTTTAGCATAAAGTTGATATAGCCCTTCAGCTTTTGTCATTAATAATTTTGCATAATCCAATTGCTCTTGTGTATCACTTTTCAAAAGCTTATCGGCTTGTATTTGCCATTTAAAAGTAAAGTGACGTAAAACATTGCGTGCAGATTCATTTTCTTCCAACACCAAGTGGTCTGTAGGTAAATCGCCACAAATAACCCAAACTTTAGTTTTGTCTAATAAATTAATTTTCCATACTGCCATTAATGGTATTAAGTAACGGCTTTCAGTATCAGCCACACTTTCTGCAACTAAGCCTTTTTGCGCAAGGTATTTAGTTGCTTTTAAATAATGTTCACGTACCCATTCTTGTTGTTGTTCTTCGGTCATTTCTAATTTATTTGTCATATTTATGGTCTTTTTATTGATTATTTTAATAAGTTTTTAACAATCGGAAAGTTTGTATGAAATAGTTCACAGCAAAGTTCAAATTTATTTATAGCTTAGCTAGCGAAGCATTTGCCTAAATGGTATTGTGCGCAGCGAATTATTACAACCCTAGTTTAAGTCAAATTAATCTTAAACTATTTCTAATACCAATTGAATTAAGTAAGTGAACATTTTAAGCAAGACTAAATATTTATGAACAAGGCGCTTGATAGAACAATAGCTAGCTATTGGGATTGAAAGTAACGCAGGTATTAGATATTTAAGCCGTCTTAAAATTATTTTTTATCTTAATTGGTATAATATTATTGGAGATTTCGATAGTGGCCGTTTTCGATTTAGTAGATTTTGATAACCACGAGCAAGTAGTTTACTGCAGTGACGAAGCGTCAGGGCTTAAAGCAATTATAGCTGTTCATAGCACAGCATTAGGGCCAGCAGCTGGCGGGTGTCGTTTTTGGAATTATGCAAGCGATGAAGCAGCGCTTAAAGATGTATTACGCTTATCTAAAGGCATGACATATAAAAATGCTATGGCCGGTTTAAAGCTTGGCGGTGGTAAAGGCGTTATTATTGGCGATGCAAAAACGCTAAAATCAGAAGCACTATTTAAAGCTTTTGGTCAGGCCGTTAATAATTTGAATGGCCGTTACTATACGGCTGAAGATATTAATATCACTACAGGTGATATGGCCATTGTTAACCAAAGCACAGCTTTTGTTTCTGGGCTTGAAGGTAAAAGTGGTAACCCTGGTCCCTTCACTGCTTTAGGCACTTTCCTAGGTATTAAAGCCGCGGTTAAATTTAAGTTAGGTAAAGACGACTTATCTGGCATTAAAGTGGCTGTTCAAGGTTTAGGTAGTGTAGGTTATTCACTTTGTGAAAAATTACATGCCGCTGGAGCAGAACTAATCGTTACCGATATTAATCAAGTTGCTTTAGATAAAGCAGTGAAAGAGCTAAATGCTAAAGTCGTGGGATTAGACGATATATATAGCCAAGATGTAGATGTATATTCCCCTTGTGCTCTTGGTGCGTCGATTAATGATGAAAGCATTGCCCAACTAAAAGCCAGTATTGTAGCCGGTTGTGCAAATAACCAGTTATCTGAGTCACGCCATGATAAGGCATTACTCGACAAAGGAATTTTGTACGCGCCAGATTATGTAATTAATGCGGGTGGTATTATTAATGTTGCTTTAGAGATATACCCTGAACCTTACTGTGCAAAAAGTGCAACAAAGCTTGTAGAGAATATCTACAACACCTTGATGACAGTTTTTGAAACAGCACAATCAAATAATATGCCTACAGGCTTTATTGCCGATGAAATGGCGCGTAATATTATTGCAAATGGTTCGAAATAGTAGAATAAAAAGCTATCAGGATTAAAGTAACGCCTTAAACAATAAAGCACCTTTAGGTGCTTTTATTGTTTTTAAAAGTAATATTCAACAATGCTTACATTTACTCAACGCCATTAACTATTACTTCAATAACTTATAACGCGGCTAATAAAGCCTGAACTGGATGTAAGGTAACTTTATTGTCTAGACGTTTTATCTGGCTGCGACAAGAATAGCCCGTAACCAACACTTGCTCTGTAGTTAACTCCGCAACTTTATTCTGCCAGCTCATTTTATAAAGCGACGTTGAGTTATCCAAGTTAACCTTTTCATGTCCATAGGTGCCTGCCATACCGCAACAACCCACCGATACATTCGCTAGATTCAAACCAAAATGTTTGAAGATATGTTGCCACTGCCCTTCACTACCGGCTAAAGCGGTTTTTTCTGTACAATGTGCAAACAACTTATATGCAATAGTGCTTTGATTATCGGCTGTGTTAATTGAGGTACTGGTTTTTTCTTCGATAATCGATATTAACCATTCATGGGCCAACTTCACTTCAAAATCACCGCGGTTATTACCCAATACCTGCTTATACTCGTCCCTAAAACATAATACCATTGAGGCATCTAAGCCCACCATAGGCAACGCTAATTGATGAACTTGATTCAAAAATTCAGCGGTTGATTTAGCGGTCTTTGCAAACTTAGCTAAAAAGCCTTTAACATGCTGAGGTTTACCGTTTGGTTTAAATGGCAAAAGTATGGGATCAAAACCCAGTTTTTTCACCAACAACATAAAGTCTTCAACTACTTTTGCATCATAAAAAGAAGTAAAAGGGTCTTGAACGATGAGCAACGATTTTGCCCGTTCATCAACAGGCATGCTTTTCAGTTTTGATAAGTCAAAAGGTGTGAAGTTATGCTCAGATGTTCTATGCGTTAATGTCGGAATTGACAATAATGGCGTATCAACATAACCAATAGTCACTTGCGATAATTTATCGTAAACATTAGACGCTAACACACTGTTTACCAATTTTGGCATTTTTGCCATGATGGGGGTCATCGACTCTACATTCGCCACCAAATGATCTTTTAGCGGTCTAAAGTATCGTGTGTGATATAAGTTAATAAATCGAGCTCTGAAATCTGGTACGTCGACTTTAACAGGACACTGACTAGCACATGCTTTACACGCTAAACAGCCTTGCATCGCCTCCATAACTTCATGAGAAAAATCTTCAGTATCATCACCATTAAAATGGTTTTTGAAACGATTTTTAACTTTATCGATAAGGCTTTTGATTGACCAGTTTTGTATATTTTGTTCCATGGCGAGAACATCAACGCCTTTAGCTTCTAATAAACGCAACCACTCACGCATCAAGCCAGCTCTACCTTTCGGAGACTGCCTTCGGTCACACGTTACCTTGCTTGAAGGGCACATAGGACTATCTAAGTCATAATTAAAGCATAATCCATTGCCGTTACAATCAAGAGCTGAATTGAATGAGTCTTTTACCGTTATTGGTATTTGTCTATCGTAAAATCCACGCTTTGTATCATCAACAGAAACTAACTTATCGGTAGATTCAAATGGCGTACAAATTTTGCCTGGGTTCATTTTATTTAGCGGGTCAAAAGCCGCTTTAATTTTTCGTAATTCGCTAAACAACGCCTCACCAAAAAACTCAGGACCATATTCACTACGATACCCTTTGCCATGTTCGCCCCACATTAACCCGCCATATTTAGCGGTTAACGCAACGACTTTATCTGAAATTTCTCTCAGTAAAATTTCTTGCTCAGGATCGCACATATCAAGTGCAGGTCGCACATGTAAAACGCCAGCATCAACATGACCAAACATGCCGTAGTGCAAACCGTAACCATCGAGTAACGCTCGAAATTCAGCAATATAATCGGCTAAATTTTCTGGTGGAACGGCTGTGTCTTCAGCGAATGCTAATGGTTTTTGACTTCCTTTTGTATTCCCTAATAACCCTACCGCTTTTTTTCGCATGGTATAAAGTTTACCAATGCTTGCAAGGTCTGACGTAACTTGGTAACCAATAACACCGGTTTTATTCGCAATATCTTTGTCTAGTTCTGCACATAACGCGGATACTTGATCTGCTACGCTCTCAATACTTTCACCGTTATATTCCACCATGTTAATGCCGTCCATAACAGCGCCATCAACATCTTGCAGCATATCACTCACTAATTGCCAAACAATATCTTGTTTAGCGAGATTGAGTACGGTGCTGTCTATTGTTTCTACCGACGTAGCTTTAGCTTCAACTAAACGAGGAGAGTGACGCAGAGCAGAGTCAAAACTGTCATATTTAATGTTGATTAACGTTTTTGCGTTCGCAATCGGTGTTAAATTTAGTTTTGCTTCACAGACAAATGCAAGCGAACCTTCTGAACCAGTGATAATACGACTTAGATCAACCTTAGATAAATCGTCGTTAAAAACGTTTTCTAAATCATATCCCGTGAGGAATCGGTTTAAACGAGGGAATTTTTCTAAAATCAGTTTACGGTTATCAACACATGTATTAAGCACTTGTTGCATTAATTTTGCTTCTGTACTGTCCTGTTTCGCTAGTGACTGTGCTTGTGCCATAGTTTGCGGTTTGGTAATAAGTAACTCACCGTTAGCTAATACACTTTCAAGCGCTAAAACATGATCAGAAGTTTTACCATAAACCAAAGAGCCTTGACCTGAAGCATCAGTATTGATCATGCCACCAACCGTTGCTCTATTACTGGTTGATAAATCAGGAGAAAAGAAAAAACCATAAGGTCTTAAATAATCATTAAGTTGGTCTTTAATCACACCGGCTTCGACACGAACCCAATTTTCTTCAACGTTAATCTCTAAAATGCGATTCATGTATTTTGATAAATCAACCACAATACCAGGCGTTAAGCTTTGTCCATTGGTGCCTGTTCCACCGCCACGAGCACTAAATTTTATCGCGTTAAATTTTTCTTCGTTACCCAATAAGGTAATAACTTGAATATCTAGTTTAGTGCGGGGATGAAGTACTAATTGAGGAAGTTGTTGATAAATACTGTTATCAGTTGCATGCGCTAAACGAGCGCTGTATTGAAAATTTATATCACCTGAAAAATCTTTAGTCGCCAAGATTTTGGCAAACTCTTGATATAAAGGAGAAACTAACTCTTGAGGACTTAAGCGAGGTAACATAGATAAATTTCTATTAACAACATTATGTGGCCAATATTATATCATGGGATTTTGTTAATTTGCTCGTTAAACAGAAAAAGCCTAAGAACTTTTTTTATCTTTGTTATGACAAAAAAGTGCCTAGGCTTTAATTAATGTAAAAATATCTTAAACCGAACTTAACTCAAAGAATAATTACTTTTTATTGTGCTGCTCTGCTAAATATAACCATGTCGGTAATACGGTATCTGGGTTAAGCGAAAGACTTTCAATTCCTTTATCCACTAACCAAGCCGCAAAGTCTTCATGGTCTGATGGACCTTGACCACATATACCCACATATTTGCCACGTGCTTTACAGGCTTTAATCGCCATTTCAAGCAAGATTTTAATCGCAGGATCTCGTTCATCAAACAAATGCGCAACTAAGCCTGAATCACGGTCTAAGCCTAAAGTTAATTGCGTTAAATCGTTTGAGCCAATTGAGAAACCATCAAAGTAATCTAGAAATTGGTCGGCGAGCAAGGCGTTTGAAGGTAATTCACACATCATGATGATACGTAAACCATTTTCACCACGTTTTAAACCATGCTCAGCTAGAATATCAATAACCGCTGATGCTTCGCCAAGTGTTCGTACAAACGGGATCATAATCTCAACATGAGTCATATCCATATCGTTTCGAACACGTTTAATGGCTTCACACTCAAGCGCAAAACAATCTCTAAAGTCTTTAGATATATAACGCGAAGCACCACGGTAGCCAATCATAGGATTTTCTTCTTCTGGCTCAAAGTTTTCACCACCGACTAAGTTCGCATACTCATTTGACTTAAAGTCAGACATACGCACAATAACTTTTTCTGGGGCATATGCTGCAGCCAATGTAGAAATACCTTCGGTTAGCTTGGCAATATAAAACTCAACCGGGTTGTCGTAACCTGCGATAATATCGCGAATTTCATCTTGTAAATCTGCTGATTGCTCATCAAAATTTAATAACGCTTTAGGATGAACACCAATCATTTTGTTGATAATAAACTCTAAACGCGCCAAACCAATACCGGCATGCGGTAAACGAGCAAAAGCAAATGCACGATCAGGATTACCAACATTCATCATGATTTTCAACGGTAAATCTGGCATTGAATCAACTTCTGAAGTTGTAACAGTGAAATCCAATTTACCTTGGTAAATAAAGCCGGTATCACCTTCAGCACAAGAAACCGTTACTTTATCGCCTGTCGCAATTTTTTTAGTAGCATCGCCACAACCGACAACTGCAGGGATACCCATTTCACGCGCAATAATTGCAGCATGGCACGTTCGACCACCACGATTAGTTACAATCGCAGAAGCACGTTTCATGATCGGCTCCCAATCAGGATCTGTCATATCCGTGACTAACACATCACCAGGTAAAATTTTATCCATTTCAGCTAACGAAGATAATACTTTTGCTTCACCGCTGCCTATTTTATGGCCAATAGAGCGCCCTTCACAAATGATAGGAGCACTTGACTGCAATTGGAATTGCTCCATTACATTGGCATTTTCGCGACTTTTTACTGTTTCAGGGCGAGCTTGAACAATATAAAGTTTACCGTCTAGGCCGTCTTTAGCCCACTCAATATCCATAGCACGACCGTAGTGCTTTTCAATAATTACAGCTTGTTTTGCTAACTCTTCCACTTCTTTATCATTCAGTGAAAATGTATCTGATTGTGCTTGGTCTATATCAACAATTTCAACTTGCTTGCCATGTTCTTGATTGGCAGCGTAAATCATTTTTATCGCTTTACTGCCAATATTTCTGCGAACTACCGCAGGTTTACCTTTGGCTAATGTTGGTTTGTGAACATAGAATTCATCAGGATTAACCGCACCCTGCACGACCATTTCACCTAAACCGTAACTCGAAGTAATAAATACCACATCTTCAAAGCCTGATTCAGTATCAATAGAGAACATTACACCGCTTGATGAAATATCACTGCGCACCATACGCTGAATACCTGCGGAGAGTGCTACACCACGATGGTCGTAACCTTGATGCACTCGGTATGAAATAGCACGATCATTAAAAAGAGAGGCAAAAACGTGTTTAATGGCGATCATGACTGCATCGAGTCCACGAACGTTTAGGAAGGTTTCTTGCTGACCAGCAAAAGAGGCATCTGGCATATCTTCAGCAGTTGCAGATGAACGAACAGCAAATGAAGCGTCGTTAGCAAAGCCATCAGAAAGCTTTATGTAAGCTTGTTCAATATCTTTCTGCATATCTGGTAAGAATGGTGTATCGATAACCCATTGACGGATTTTCTGGCCACATTCAGCTAATGCATTTACATCACTGACATCTAAATCATCAAGCAAATGATAAATTTTATCGTTCAAACCACTTTGTTCTAGAAATTCATTAAAAGCAAACGAGGTAGTAGCAAAACCACCTGGCACTTGCACACCAACATTTGAAAGGTTGGAAATCATTTCACCCAATGACGCATTTTTACCGCCGACACGGTCTACATCATTCATTCCTAAATTTTCATACCAAAGCACGTATTCTTGCACGACAACATCTCCACTAGACATAATAAAATTTAAGAAAGTTATCTATAAAATATCGGCTAAAAATATCTTTCTTAACGCTTTTATCAGTTTATGTATCATTAAGTGGTTTATTTCATGTCACATACATTTTACACTGCTAACTTTGAAACTAAAGTACTATTTCAAAGTTTTAACCTTCTAATAAAGAATAATATAGAATTATATTAAGGAATAATCATGCGAGCAGCTTTTTATATATCTGACGGAACGGCGATCACTTCTGAAGTATTTGGTCACGCGCTTTTGTCTCTTTTTCCTATGGAGTTTGAGCACGACACTATTTCCTTTGTCGAAACAAAAGAAAAAGCAATAGATGCCTGTAAGCGAATCAATAAAGCAGCGAAGCGCACCGGCGTGCCTCCTTTAGTGTTTCACACCTTTGTTAATCCAGATATTAGAGAAATTATCGATGGTTGCGATGGCATAATTTATAATTTTCTCGAACATTTTATCGCTCCGCTTGAAGAAAAACTGGGGATTAAAGCGAAACCAAAAGCGCATAGAACTCACAGTATTCACGAAAATAGTTATGATTATCGAATTGACGCGGTTAATTACTCTTTAGCCAATGACGATGGTTCAAATGTCACTAACTATGAACATGCTGATGTAATACTCGTGGGCGTTTCACGTTCAGGTAAAACGCCAACAGCTCTTTATTTAGCACTTCAATATGGTATCAAGGCAGCAAACTACCCTTTTACCGATGATGATATGGATGAATTACAAATTCCGTCATTTTTAAAAATGCACAAAAAGAAAATATTCGGTTTAACTATCGATGCAGAACGTTTGGTTGATATTCGTGACGGTAGAATGGCGAACACCAAATACTCTTCTGCACGCCAATGTCGGATGGAAGTACGTGAAGTCGAAAAACTCTATAAACAAGAGAAGATTCCATTTCTGAACACTACTAAACTCTCAGTTGAAGAAATTACCGCCAAAATACTCTCAGAAACGGGCTTACAGCGCTATAAATATTAACTTATAACAATTTAGTTACATAAAATATTAGAAAGCGGTTCACATAATTGCTTATTTTCGTTATGTTAGCGCGATATAATTATTGCGCTGCATCAATATGTGCAGGCTAACCAGCATTTGATATACCATGACCATAAAAACAGATGAATTTAGAACCACATTAATTGATAGTTTAGTTTCGCCTGCCGAACTCGCTGAGCAAATACCACTTGACGACGCCACAGCGAATTTCATAATCAAGAGCCGTAAAGAAATTGAAGCCATTATTGGAGGCGACGATAAACGTTTGCTTGTTATTATTGGCCCTTGTTCAATTCATGACACAGCAGCGGCTATAGATTACGCAAAAAAATTAAAAACCTTACAAGAAAAGTATGCCAATGAATTACTCATTGTTATGCGCGTATATTTTGAAAAGCCTCGTACAACCGTGGGTTGGAAAGGTTTAATCAGCGACCCTGATTTAGATAAATCATTCAAAGTAGCTAAGGGCTTAAATTTAGCCCGTAACCTGTTAATGGAAATTAATAAGTTAGGACTCGCTGCCGGTACTGAATTTTTAGATATGGTAACTGGCCAATATATTTCTGACTTGATCAGTTGGGGTGCTATTGGTGCTCGTACAACTGAAAGCCAAGTACACAGAGAGCTAGCTTCTGCACTTTCGTGCCCTGTAGGCTTTAAAAACGGTACTGACGGTAATATTCAAATAGCAGTTGACGCTATCAAAGCGTCAAGTGTTCCACATGTGCTTTACTCTCCGGATAAAAGTGGCCAAATGTGTATTTATCAAACACACGGTAACCCATATGCACATGTAATATTACGTGGCGGTAAAGAGCCAAACTATCAAGAAGAGTATATTACGAATACTTGTAATACCTTAGCGAAAGCAAATTTACCTGAGAAGGTAATGATAGATTGCAGTCACGGTAATAGTTACAAAGATCATAATAAACAAATGGATGTCGCTAATTCATTAGCTGAGCAAATAAACTCAGGCAACCAGTCTATTTTTGGCGTAATGATTGAAAGCTTTATGGTTGCAGGTAACCAAAAAGTAATTCCTCAGCAGCCTTTAGTGTATGGACAAAGTATTACCGATGCGTGTATTAACTTAGACACTAGTGACGAAATACTTAACATATTAGCTAACGCGATTAAAACTAGAAAATAAATAACGTACAAATAATTAGAGGGTGTATTTAAGATAGTAAATTATATAAACACACTCTTTAAAAGGCCCGGTAACATAATTTGTTATCGGGTCTTTTGCTTTAAATCAAGCCAGAAATTTACCTAGGCGAACTTTGTTGCTTAGTTTATCTGGAATGTAAAAACTAAACTTACCCAGTAAATTCAAACGCTTTTGTATTCATGCAGCCGCGAGTACCGTACATCCTGCACATGCACGCTCTTTTGCATCCATGCAACCGCGAATACCGTACATCCTGTACATGCACGCTCTATTGCATCCATGCAACCGCGAATACCGTACATCCTGTACATGCACGCTCTTTTGCATCCATGCAACCGCGAATACCGTACATCCTGTACATGCACGCTCTTTTGCATCCATGCAACCGCGAATACCGT
>NZ_JACGWF010000014.1:0-60169 GCF_014077595.1 Colwellia sp. 6M3
CCTTTTTGTCTAGCGACAATAGCGACATGGCCCCACCTGATCCCATTCCGAACTCAGAAGTGAAACGTGTTAGCGCCGATGGTAGTGTGGGAGTTCCCATGTGAGAGTAGGACATTGCTAGGCTTCTTTTCAGAATACCCAGCTTATGCTGGGTTTTCGACCCTGTGGAGGGGTTCCCGAGTGGCCAAAGGGATCAGACTGTAAATCTGACGGCTCAGCCTTCGGTGGTTCGAATCCACCTCCCTCCACCATCATTCTATAAACCCGTAACGAAAGTTACGGGTTTTTTTTGTTTATACCTAGAAATAAAATGTAGCTGTTAATTAATCTACTCGGCATAAGCTCTATCATTGCACTAAAGCCGTCTATAATGTATTCTCCACCGCTGTTTGACATTGGCTCAAACCATTAGTGAGAAGAGTATATTCTATGAGTTTTACCGAGTTAGGTTTATCTGCCCCAATACAAAAAGCTATTGCTGAGAAAGGTTATGATACACCATCACCTATACAAGCTCAGGCAATACCTGCTGTGCTTGCTGGCAAAGATGTTATGGCTGCAGCACAAACTGGCACAGGTAAAACAGCAGGCTTCACATTACCTATTCTTGAATTACTATCTCGTGGTGATAAAGCCCGTGCTAACCAAGCCCGAACTCTTATTATTACCCCTACTCGTGAGCTAGCTGCACAAATAGCTGAAAATGTAGAAATGTACGGTAAGCATTTGCCATTGAAATCTGCGGTAGTGTTTGGTGGTGTTAAAATTAATCCTCAAATGCAGCGTTTACGTGAAGGCGTTGATATTTTAGTTGCTACTCCGGGCCGACTATTAGATCTATATAATCAAAATGCTGTTCGCTTTAATCAATTAGAAATTTTAGTACTTGATGAAGCTGACAGAATGTTAGATATGGGTTTTCTTCGTGATATTAAGAAAATTTTATCATTGCTACCAAAAACGCGCCAAACGCTACTTTTCTCAGCAACGTTTTCTCCTGATATCCGTGAACTTGCAAAACGCATGGTTAATGACCCTGTAGAAATTTCAATTAGCCCAAAAAATACTACGGCTGAAAGAGTTGAGCAATTGATCTACTCAGTTGATAAAAATAGAAAATCAGCCTTGCTCACACATTTAATTTTAGAAAATGACTGGCAACAAGTTATCGTGTTTATGAAAACTAAACATGGTGCAAATAAATTAACTAAACAGCTAGATGCTGCAGGTATTCAAGCCGCCGCTATTCATGGTAATAAAAGCCAAGGCGCAAGAACTAAAGCGTTAGCACAATTTAAAGAAGGCAAAATTAGTGTGCTAGTGGCAACTGATATTGCTGCTCGCGGTATCGATATTGACCAATTACCACAAGTTGTAAATTTTGAGTTGCCTAATGTGCCTGAAGATTACGTTCACCGAATTGGTCGTACTGGTCGAGCAGGTTCTAGTGGTCATGCCGTATCATTAGTCTGTGCTGATGAAATAGATTTACTGAATGACGTTGAACACGTCATTCAAACACATATCCCAAGAGAAATTGTACCAGGCTTTGAGCCAGTACATGCTTTGCCTGAATCTCGTAATTTACGCGCTTTAAAACCTAAAAAGCCAAGAAAGTTTAAATCTGAAGGTTCGGAACATAAAGATGGTCAACGTTCTGGTGATAATGCACGTGGTAATAAACCTACGGGTAAAAACCGACGTCATATTGGCAATAGCTCAGCAAGTAACCCTTATGGCAATAGCGAAAGTAAAAGTGGCAGTCGTCGTAGAATAAACCCGAGTAAGTAAAGTGAATACAACAGTTAGTTAATATTTAACTGTTGTAGATTGCGAATAAATTATTGTTGAGCTAACAACTTATCCAAGTTGTTAGCAAATGCTTGTCGATCACTTTGGCTGATCGGCGGCGCACCACCTGTATCAATACCACTTGAACGTAATGTGTCCATAAAATCGCGCATATTTAGGCGTTGTCTAATATTGCTTTCAGTGTAGAGCTCGCCTCTAGGATTTAAGGCTAAACAACCTTTCTCAACAACTTCGGCAGCTAAGGGAATATCCGCGGTTATCACTAAATCATTTGGCGCGGCACGTTTAACAATTTCATCGTCAGCGACATCAAAGCCAGCTGTAACTTGAACAAAGCTAATGACCTTAGATGGCGGCACTTTTAAATAGTGATTTGCTAATAAAGTTGTGGTTGTTTGTGTACGTTCTGCGGCCCTGAATAATATCTCTTTAATCACAACGGGACAGGCATCTGCATCAACCCATATTTTCATGGTTTACCTATAAATTATAAATGATTTAACTAGTGGTAATGTAACGCTAAATGTCGTGTAATGTAAGTACTGCTAGCGTTAATCAACCATAATCAATTTACTATAACTAGGAAAAACCATGAATCAACCACAACGCGATATTACCTTAAGATTTTTAGCTGAACCACAAGATGTTAACTTTGGTGGTAAAGTTCACGGTGGTGCGGTAATGAAATGGATAGATTTAGCAGCGTATGCATGTGCAGCAGGTTGGAGCGGTCGTTATTGTGTTACGGCTTATGCTGGTGGTATTCGGTTCATAGCCCCAATTCATGTTGGTAGTTTAGTCGAAGTAGAAGCTAAGGTAATTTATACCGGTAACTCTTCAATGCATATAGCGCTAGAAGTTAATGCCTGTGATCCTAAGTCACTAAATCGTCGTTTAACAACCCATTGTATTGTGATCATGGTTGCCGTAGATCAAAACGGGCAGTCTGAACGTATTCCTGAGTGGATACCAAAAACTGATGCAGATATAAAGCAACATGAAAGTGCAAAAAAATTAATGGAAATGCGCAAACAAATCGGCGAAGAGATGCAAATTTTTGTAGAATAGCGCCAATAAATAAAGTTGATCAGGATTACATGTGTTAGAGCCAGAAAAAATTAAACAAATATTGCAAATGGATGATGCACAACGTGCTGCTTACTTCATTAATGAAGCGGTTAGTCAAAATTCCTTGTGGATATTAACTGATGAGCATGGCTGTGTAATGCTAAACACTGAAGATGAAGATTGTGTTCCGGTTTGGCCTAATGAAGAGTTTGCCAAAGCTTGGGCAACTGATGAATGGCAAGCTTGTCAACCAGAAGCTATTTCTTTAAATAAATGGTTTAGTCGTTGGAGTACCGGATTAGCTGAGGATGAACTCGCTATTGTGGTATTTCCAAGTCAAGACGAGCAAGGTTTAGTTTTTTATCCTGATGAACTAGAGCATGAACTTAAACAAAAGCAACAATCGATTAAGAAGCGATAAATAGCCATGAGTTTTACGTCCCTAGCATTAGATAAATCACTTACTGACGCTGTAAAAGCTTTAGGCTATGACCAACCAACCCCTATCCAGCAGCAAGCCATACCCGCTATTTTAGCGAATAAAGATATTATGGCTGGAGCACAAACTGGCACAGGAAAAACAGCGGCTTTTGCACTCCCTATTCTTCAGCGTTTGAGTGCAAATATACCTGCCCAAAGACCGATAAGAGCACTGGTATTAACCCCTACCCGTGAATTAGCACAACAAGTGTATAAAAGCTTTGTAAGCTATGCTGAAAATACTGAGCTTAATATTGCGGTTGCTTATGGTGGCGTAAGTATTAAGCCACAAATTGAAGCGATAGAAAAAGGCGCAGATGTTTTAATTGCTACGCCAGGTCGATTGTTAGACCATATAATTAATGGCAGTGTGTTATTAATTCATCTTGAAACTATTGTCTTTGATGAAGCTGATCGTATGTTAGATATGGGCTTTAAAGATGAAATAGACCGTATTCTAAATCGTTTACCGCCAAAGCGTCAGACATTACTGTTCTCGGCCACTTTCGATGATGCCATTTTTAAATTGAGTAAAACTTTACTTAATGATCCTGAGCTTATTGAAGTCAGTGAACGTAATACGGCAGCTTCACAAGTAGAACAAATTGTTTATACCGTTGATAGTGATCGTAAACGTGAGTTAACCTCATTTTTAATTGGTTCTAAAAATTGGCAACAAGTCCTTATTTTTACGCGTACGAAACAAGGCGCTGATGATCTAGCAAAAGAAATGTCTAAGGATGGTATTAAAACCCAATCCATTCATGGTGATAAATCTCAAGGCGCTCGTGATAAAGCATTAGCAGATTTTAAAGCCGGTAAAACTCGTGCTCTAATTGCTACTGATGTTGCAGCAAGAGGAATAGACATTAATGATTTACGTTACGTCATTAACTATGAGCTACCTTATATTGCTGAAGACTATATTCACCGTATTGGTCGTACAGGCCGTGCAGGTAATGACGGTTTAGCCATTTCGTTAATGAGCCCGTCAGAAGCTTGGTTGTTAGAAGCCGTTGAAAAGGTATTAGACACACGCCTCATGCAACAGTGGCTGCCCGGTTATGAACCAGACCTAACCAAAAAAGACTTACCAGCACACAAAAATACGCTGGGTCAGCAAAAAAAACACGGTAGGCAAAAAGCTTTTGGCGATAAAAATAAAGCAAAGACTAATGCTAGTAAGTCGCGCCGTCGCTGATAAGTTAGACAATATTTAGACGTTAAGCCGAATTAAAGCATTCGGCTTTTTTATGCCTGAAATTTAAAGGGTAAATAAATAGGCGATTAATGCATTATATTCAGCGAAGAAGTTATTGCGATCTAACGACTTACTATCAATCATATATTTACCGTTTACCACCATGGTTGGCACACTGGTAAGTTGACTGTTTTTCGAGAGGTTGTCTTGTATTTTCTTCTCTTTATTTGCTTGACCGATCACCGAAAAGTTCTTCATACCTTGATCGAATTTCTTACCATTACCGCCAATTGAAACAAAAATATCATGTATATCTTTTTGATTTGAAATAATTTCTCTATCGGTTTGTAAGTACTTAAAAACAGCTGCAGTAAACTCATTATTTATATTCAATTTTTCAGCAACGATAAGCGCTTTACCCAGCATAAATTGTATTTCTGGGGATGTGTGACCCATAAAATCTACATGTACTTTATTAAACTTAGCCTGTTCAGGTATCACTTTTTTAAAACCCTCAAGGTAAGGTTCATAAGTACGACATGATGGACAGTAATAGGAAAAATATTCAGTTAACTCAGGTGTCGGGGTTTTCTTTTCGGCGACTACAGTATAATGTTTACCTGCTTCAAATTTTGCTGAAAAGCTAGGGTAGCTTGCTATAAGTAGAAGGGTTGTTGCCAATGTACTGATGATTTTTAATACTCTAGTCATATTTATCCTTAACAATTATATTGAGCAAATGCGGTGGCGGTTATTTGTTAATGCCATTATTCGTTAACGCGTTATTCAGCCAGCCAAGCCAGCCCAAAGTTTATATACTAGTGTGTAGACAAAGCCTATAAGGTAATGTTCATTAGAAAATGTAAAAAGGAGTATCAAAAGTAAGCAAGTATAGGTTTTCAAGAGAAAAGTGTTGAGCAGTTAAAATCAGTTTATTGGTAATGTATTAAGATAAACTAAGCAGTACTCATAAACCCGCTTAGTTTTTAAAACTTACATATTAGCTTTAACCATTAAAGTAGTACTATTTAGGTTAATCGCCATACTTGTGCCGATTTACACTGTCTATTTCGGGTACTATCTTCGTAAGGAATGCCGTCAATACTCTGCCTAATATCTTCGTTAACCGTGGCCCATAAATAATAGCTATGCTCAGTTATACCGCCAACAATTTTAGAACAGTTTACTTGGCTGACTTTGTTGTGTAACTGCATAGGTCTAGCCGTACCGTTATGTCCTAGTCTATCTGTATTACCTTTGGTGTAATCAGAAATATACATCGCTAAATCACCATTGTTGTAATAAACCGTGACTTGCTTTGCTAGCCTATGCAAATTAACCATCGGGCGATCTTCTTCGAAAATATTATCGTCAACATCAGGTGCACACATAAATATATGCTGAAACAATTGCGGAAAGTGTTTGTGGTTGTTGAGTTTATCTAATGAAACTAAAGCATGCTGTAAAACATAATTACCCATTGAGTGGCAAAGTAAATGCAATTGTTGACCACATTCTTCAATCAAAGGGTCTTTATGAGTGGGTCTGAGAGTCATCAGGAAATCGCGTAATTTAAGAAAACCACGTGCTACTGCGATACTTGAGTCTCTTGCATCGTTACGATCAGATAAGTAAGCTTTATTTTTCATCATTGCGCCATTTGAAGGCCAAGAAAACAAAAACACACTGGTATCTTTTTGCTCGTCGTCATCATGAGAATGGCGGTTTAGCATCAACTCTAGGGCTAAAGCTGAAGAGACCGCTTCAAACCAATCTACATTAAAGCCATGGATAAAAACGACGAGATCTTTTTTCGATTCCATTTGTTTTTTGAGTGCTTGAAAAGCTTTGATAGAGGGTAGTGGTGAATTTTTTGTCCCCTTAAGATCTTCAGGTTCTTCAAATGCAGATATAAGGTGTTTCTTACGCAGTTTTTTCTCAATATAACCCGCTAAGCTTTCCCCATCCCCGGTGCGATTATCAACACTATCATTCAGGTGTTCTTTTACTTTATTAGCACTAACATCAACACTAACGTGCCCAAAGCGTAAATTGTTAGCCCGATCAGCACTAAAGTCTTGTCCGTAACTATCAGGAGACCAGCGATCACCAAGGTGGTTTCTGTTTGTAGCATAATATAATGTTAATGTGAGCATACTATCATCCAGCAACAATAAATTTAATTACAATAATTGTAGCTAAAATATTGCCGCTAACAAGTGAACTAATGGGTTATCTTAATTTTATGCGCTGAACAATTTTCTGCAATAAGTTGGCTTGGCCTAACTTGAGCGCCGCGTCATCATAATTACTGTTGAGTATTTTTATACGCATAGAATAAGTTGCTCCATGCCCCCAGGGCCACCAGATAACTGCCAACGCAGGAAACTCTTCAGTAGCAGGCTTGGTAAAAATTATCTGTTCCTTATTTAGGTTAGCTAATTCACCCAGTTCATATTTAAGTGATTTTGGCGCTTTTTTAATATTTTTTTTATGCCATTCATCATTAAATATACGACGTAAAATAGTTAAAATTCGCTCTTTCTTTTCCCATGAAAACTCGGTCAGTAATACTGACTGCTGCTCTTCCAAGCGCCAAGTAAGTTCATCGCCTAATGGTGTAGTAATAGAGCTAAATATAGTGTCTTGTTTTTTATTGTTATATGACACAAAATCCCCCTTGTTATTGATTAAATTAAATAATTTTTTATAAAAAAGATACTAACACGTTATTGTAACTGGTTAAGACTTATCGACAATGTTGTCGAAGTTAAACTTATCAATACACTTTTTACAAATGCACGACTTACCCAATAATGTTTGTGGTACTTCACTCAGTAATTCGGGTTTAACTTCACTTTTTGTGCACCAACACGGAGTATCCGCATTTACAGCACAAAAATTACTTTGTTGGCATAAAGGGCATCGATTTGTCTCAAGGCTTGGCATTATGGGCTCTTTTGATGTTGTTTTTATAAATAAGGAAAGTAGCATAACTTAACTAACAGGAGAATATTTAGCTATAATATCTGAGTTACTTTAATTTACTGTATAAATAAACAGTTTAAGGTGCTAGGCTAATAAAAGGTTTATCCGTTACAACTCTTTAAACAAGTATACACTTTGAAACTATATATCGCTGAAAAGCCAAGTTTAGGTCGAGCTATAGCTGCCGCTCTCCCTAAACCTCAAAAAAATCATCAAGGCTATATCGCGCTTGCTAATGGCGATGTAGTGAGTTGGTGTATTGGCCATATTCTTGAACAAGCAAATCCTGAAAACTACGATCCAGCGTTTAAAAAATGGCAAATGGCGCACTTGCCTATAGTGCCTGAGCAATGGCAACTTAAGCCAAAAACACAAACCCGTGCACAGCTCACGGTTTTAAGAAAACTCGTTAAACAGGCTGACGAAATAATACATGCTGGTGACCCTGACCGAGAAGGCCAGCTATTGGTTGATGAAGTCATCGATTTTCTAAAAGTACCGGCACAGAAAAAGCAGAATATTCAACGGTTATTGATCAGTGATTTAAACTTACCTGCCGTAAAAAGATCGCTCGCTAACTTACAAAGCAATCAACTTTATATGCCATTATCTATTTCTGCCCTGGCACGTTCTCGGGCTGATTGGCTGTATGGCATAAACTTAACTCGGGCTTATACCTTACAAGGGCAAAAAGCTGGCTTTAATAGCGTATTATCTGTGGGCAGGGTGCAAACGCCGCTGCTAGGTTTAGTGGTTAGACGCCAACAAGAAATAGACAACTTTATTGCGAAAAACTTTTATGATGTACACGCACACTTACAAACTGATAGTCAGGCAAAGTTTATTGCAAAGTGGCAACCCAGTGACGCTTGTCAGCCTTATATGGATGAAGAAGGGCGCGTACTCAATAAAGCTTTAGCGGAAAACGTGGTCAGCCGCATTAATAATCAAACTGCGGTAGTGAGTGAGGTTGACGAACAACAGAAAAAACAGGCTGCGCCGTTGCCTTATAATTTATCGTCTTTACAGATTGATGCAGCCAAAATATATTCATTAAACGCGAAACTGGTACTCGATGTTTGTCAGGCCTTGTATGAAAAGCACAAGTTGATCACATACCCTCGCTCAGATTGTCGCTATTTACCGAAAGAACATCATGCTCAAGCTAAAGGCATTATAGCCATGTTAGCTAACGCCGATGAAACCTATGCCAAGTTTGCACAAGATGCTGATAGTTCGTTAAAAAGTAAAGCATGGAATAACGCCAAAGTTACAGCGCATCATGCCATTATACCAACTGAAAAATCTGCCAATAAATTAACCTTGAACCCGTTTGAAAAGAAAATTTATTTTCTTATTGTAAGGCAATATTTGGCACAGTTTTATCCTGTCTATCAATATAACCAGTCTCGAATTAGCGTGTTAATTGCCGGGGGTACATTCAGTGCTAATGCTAAAACGCCTATAGCTCAAGGCTGGAAAGTGTTATTTCAGCGCACGAAAAGTAAATCTAATAAAGTCGATCAAAGTGATGAAAATACTGAATGCCAGCTAACACATCAATCATTGCCTAAGCTGGTAAAGGGCGAGCAACTACAATGTCTTCATGGTGAATTAATCAGTCGAATGACACAAGCACCTAAACAATTTACTGATGCTAGCCTATTAAGTGCCATGACAGGTATCGCTCGTTATGTCAGCGACAATACAATCAAAAAAATGTTACGTGAAACCGATGGTTTAGGTACTGAAGCAACCCGTGCAGGCATTATTGATTTGTTATTTAAACGTGGATATTTAGAGCGTAAAGGCAAGAATATTCATGCAACGGCTATTGGAGCATCCTTAATTAATGCACTGCCTATGGCTGCAACATTACCCGATATGACCGCACATTGGGAGGCAACACTCACCAACATCAGTGAGAAAAAAAGTCGCTATGAAGATTTAATCAGCCCGTTAACGTTAACGATAGCCGAGATGATTAAGCAGTCGGAACAGCAATCTTTTGCACAGTTGCCCAAAGTGGCTTTTAAGCGAAAATCAAAAGCTAAAAAGTCTAGTACTTGGAAAAAAAAGCCGATTAATTAATATTACAGAAATAGCTAACATTTGTTGATTAGCAATCAATAAATAGCGACTTCATAAAATCGTAAAATACGTCAGTTTTTCGGGTTGTTAAACTGTTTTGTGGTCGTAGAAACCAAACTGGCGCATCACTTTTCGCCATTACTTCAGGCATAACCTCAACTAAAGCGCCGTTATTTAACTCATCTTTAATCGCAATTTTTGATTTTATCGTAATACCGTGTCCTGCAATGGCTGCTTGGGTCATATTGTCAGAGTTTGAAATAGTAAAACGTGTTGGCGCATTAAAACTTTGTATTTTACCTTGCTCATCAAATAATTTTAATTGCCTTTGCCACGGTAAGCATACCCAATTATGCTGACTTAATTGCGTTAAATTATTTGGCATACCGTATTTTTCTATATAGCTTGGCGCTGCACACAGTATCCGAGTGTTATTAACTAACTTGCGCGAGAGCAAGCCTGAATCATTTAATTGTCCAACTCTTATCGCCACGTCTTGAGCGTCATCAACAACATTTACAAAGTGATCTGTGATTAAAAAATCAAGTTTAAGCTCAGGATAAGTATCTTCAAACTGGGTCAGTGTTGGCATAACGTATTTGGAAAACACCCAAGGTGGCATCGTGACCCTCAATAAGCCACTAACACTTGAGCTTCGCGCGCCAATACTATGCTCAGCATCACGTAAGGCCTCAATAATAGCACCAACACGTTTGTAAAAAACTTCACCCGCTGGCGACAAGCGTACTCTGCGACTATCTCTAAAGACTAAAACGGTTGATAGCTCGCGTTCTAATTTACTTAATCTATGACTAACTGTCGCTGGCGATAAACGCTGTTCTCGTGCAGCTGCTAAAACACCTTTATTTTCTACTACAGCAATAAAGGTTTCTAAATCGCTTATGTTGTACATATTAACGCCATGATGTGCTTTTAATGTTTAATATTTTCGAATGAAGCTTTCAGTTTTGCAATGTTTATTTAAATAACTAAAACACTATAATAGTGAAAAAAGTTATATCACACAGGTTTATCATGAATTTAAAAGCACAAATCGACGCCTATAACGTGCAAAAAGAGGCTGACTTACCTACTGAAGTTTTAGCGTTAATGAATACCACCAACGAAGAACTTATCGCGCAACATATTAGAGATAATGCTTTGCAGGTTGGTCAAAAAGTTAAAAACTTTAGCTTATTGAATCATCGTGGCGAAAGTACAGAATTAGCGACACTATTAGCACAAGGTCCGGTCATAGTGAGCTTTTATCGTGGAGCTTGGTGTCCATATTGTAATTTAGAGCTAAAAGCCTTGAATGATTATTTACCGCAATTTAAAGCAAAAAATGCTCAGTTAATCGCGATATCACCGCAACTGCCGGATGAAACATTATCAACAGCTGAAAAAAATGCCCTTGAGTTTGATGTGTTGTCAGATGTTAGTAATACTATCGCTAGCCAATTTGGCCTTTTATTTACATTAGATGAACGTATTCAAAAGCTATACACCGGTTTCGGTATTGATTTCGAACATTACTATGGCGATAAAAGCTTTAAATTACCGTTACCGGCAACTTATGTTATTGATCAAAACGGTATCATTACTTACGCTTTTATCAGCGAAGATTACACTTTACGTGCAGAACCCGAAAATGTCCTAGCGGCTTTACAACTGGAAAATATTTAATGTTATTTTTACAATCAATTAAAACACTTACGCTTTCAATATTATTAGGTACAAGCCTTTTATCAGGAGTCACTATGGCTAATGAGATACAAAACAAACCTAAAGTACTTATTTTTGATGTTAACGAAACATTGCTTGATTTAACGTCTATGCGAACCTCTATCGGCAAAGCCCTAGGTGGGCGCGAAGACTTATTGCCATTGTGGTTTTCTACTATGCTGCATCATTCACTGGTTTCTACCGTTATGAATGATTACCACGATTTTGGTCAAATTGGCGTAGCTTCATTATTAATGGTGGCACAAAACAATAATATTGAAATCACGCCTGAACAAGCTAAAACGGCGATTGTAACGCCATTATTAACCCTACCACCGCATAGTGATGTGAAAGCAGGGTTGGCGAAACTTAAAGCCCAAGGTTATAAATTAGTTAGCCTGACCAACTCTTCAAATAAAGGTGTAAAAGCACAGTTTGAAAGTGCAGGTTTAACGTCTTATTTTGACGAGCGATACAGCATTGAAGATATAAAAATTTATAAGCCAGATTTACGTGCTTATGAGTGGGTGCTTAAAAAACTCAATGTTAAAGCTAATGAAGCTATGATGATAGCTGCTCATGGTTGGGATGTTGCTGGCGCGAAAGAAGCGGGCCTACAAACTACGTTCATTGCTCGCCCAGGTAAAGCGCTTTATCCGTTAGCGAAAAAGCCTGATCACGTGGTGAAAGACTTAGCTGAATTGGTTACGTTGTTGAAATAATAGCGATATTTATAACCAGTACAATAACGGTTAATAACACTGTAATTAACCGTTTTATTTTTTAACCCTGCGATTTTAGTCCCCCCTCATTTCATATCTCTTATCGTTGTTAGTTATAAGCATAAATATGAAAAAACCTGCTATTTTCTATCTCTTTGAATAAAAAAAAGTAAATAATATTTAAATTATATCAACATTTTATAATTATTTAGATGTAATACTCTAATGTTACCTCCACTATTGTTAAAATAATTATCGAGCTAACTTACTGTTAGTAATAAAAAATTTTGAGAATCTTTTACTTACCAAGTGGTCAATGATTAAAAAACCTTCATTTTGTTGTAACAATAATTTAACATTCATTAGGCAGGATAAGGTCAGGTGATTTTGAATAATAATAATATTAGGAGAATGTGTGGTGGCTATTTTTTTACCAAAAAATCTAAACAGCGTTAGGTCAAGCTTCGCTAGTTCAATGGTTTTTACTATTTTTACCGGGAGTGTATTAGCTTCAACTTTGGTTAACGCAGAGGAAATATGGAGTGAAAACTTCGACGCTGCAGCTATTAATGGAAAAGGAGCAGTTTTCGACCAAATTGATTTAACGAATGTAACCAAATGGTCAATTGATGTAAGTGCAGCGAAACTAACCGCTACATCAGATTGGTTTAAAGTTAATAATGGCAAGTTTGAAGGCAGAGATTTAGATGGCGCAGCGATGTGGTTGTCTGAAGCTATCGATATTAGTAGCTTTTCTGATGTTAGCTTGTCGGTAAATGCCGCAGAAAATGGTAACCACGAAGGGACAGATTTCCTAGATGTTGCTTATGCTATTGACGGTGGAGCATTTGTTACTGTAGAGAATTGGCAAGGTAAGGGCAGTGCTTCAAATACCTTAATTGATGATTTTACCAGTGAAACAGTGACAGCTGCAATTGCCGCAGGCAACTCGTTAGTTATCCGCATTAGCATGAAAAACAATGCGAGTTCTGAATACATTACTTTTGATAACGTGATGGTTTCGGGTAACAGCGGTACAGTTGAGCCGCCAATTGACCCACCTATTGAACCACCAGTTCCAGATACTATTACAAACGCATGTTTTAATTGCCCTGATTTAAGTAAAGTGGCATCAGCAAGTGATTTTGACGACGCTATTTACTATGCCGATGTACACGCATTGCAAGCTAATCAAGCATCAGCAACAGATTTTCGCAATGCAATTAATGGTGCTATTACCCTAAACCATAACGTACTGAGTTACTCAGAAGTTTGGACTGCCTTAACTCAAACAGATGAAGACCCACTTAATAACGACAATGTAATCTTGTTATATAGAGGTCTTTCATTAGCAAAATTTTCTAATGGTAGTGGTACACAATCAACTAATCCTGATAACTGGAACCGTGAACATGTTTGGGCAAAAAGCCATGGCTTTCCTAGTTCAAGTGCTTCAGCTTATACCGATATTCATCATTTAAGACCAACTGATATTTCAGTAAATTCTTCGCGTGGAAATCTAGACTTTGATTTCAGTGATAATGCTTTAACAGAAGCACCGCTTAATAGAGTTGATGGTGACTCTTTCGAGCCTCGTGATGTTGTAAAAGGTGATGTTGCACGAATGACTTTTTACATGGACATACGCTATGAAGGTGCTGATCCACAAACACCTGATTTAAGCTTAGTTGATATGCTAACAAGCGTAGGTGAAGCCAAACTCGGTAAGTTATGTGCATTACTTGCCTGGCATGAGTCAGATCCTGTTGACAGCTATGAACAAGAACGTAACAACCGTATTTATGAATTCCAAGGTAACCGTAATCCGTTTATTGATCATCCTGAATGGGTAACACAAGTATTTACTAATACCTGTAATGGAACAACACCGGTAGACCCGATTGATCCACCACCTGTAGACCCAGTTGATCCCGTTGATCCAGACCCTGTTGATCCGGTAGACCCTACACCGCCATCAAGCAGTTCAGCTTTGTTTATTTCTGAGTATGTTGAAGGCAGTAGCTACAATAAAGCGGTTGAAATATTTAACCCAACCAATACCAGCGTTTCATTAACTGGCTACCAACTTAAACTTTATGCTAACGGCAATACAGAACCAACAGTAACGACTGATCTATCGGGTGTAGTATTAGCCAAAGACGTTGTTGTACTTGGTTCAACACAAATAACAGCAGACAGCGCCTTAAAACCTCTAGTTGATATCGCTGTAAGTGCCGTTAACTTTAATGGCGATGACTATTTTGAGCTAGTAAAAGATGGTGAACTCGTTGACTCTTTCGGCGTTAAAGGCGAAAGAACAAGTTGGGCGTCTAATACTACCTTGGTTAGAAAGTCTTCAGTTGCCAGCGGCGATAAAAATGTTAGCGATGCTTTCGTAGTTGCCAATGAATGGGATAGCTATCCGTCAAACACTTTTAGCTTTTTAGGCTCGCATAGCTTCGATGGCACAGTGGTTGATCCAGGCCCAGGACCTGATCCAGAGCCAGAAGAACCATCGTTAATCGGTATGTGTGGTGACAGTGCTGAACTTATCAGCGCAATTCAAGGCAACGGTGATGCTTCTCCTATGGTAGAACAAAACAAAGTTGTTGAAGGTGTTGTAACTTCAGTTGTTGATAGTTTATCTGGCTTTTTTGTCCAAGAAGAAGCGCAAGATAATGATGCCGACCCAGCAACTTCAGAAGCACTTTTTGTTTATTTAAATGGTCAAGGCCAAGCGCCAACTTTAGGCTCACAAGTACGTGTTAAAGGCGACGTTAAAGAGTTTTATAATCGTACACAGTTAACGCTTAGTGAAAGTGTTGTTGAGTGTGGAGCAGGCGAAACTATTGCAGCAACGAATATAATGATGCCGGTTGATAGTTTAAATACTTGGGAATCGTTAGAAGGGATGAAAGTCACTTTTGAGCAAAAGTTACATGTAACCGATACTTTTAGTTTGGCAAGATATGGCCAACTTAGCTTATCAAAGGGCCGCTTAATTATTCCAACTAATATATATCAACCTAGTTCAAGTCAAGCGTTAGCATTAGCCGATAGAAATTCACGAAATGTTATTGTGCTTGATGATCAAAACAATAGTCAAAACCCAGAGTTTATACCATTTCCAAACTCAGGACTGAGCTACAACAATGGTGTTCGATTAGGTGATGCAGTTGATAATATTACCGGTATTTTAGATTACAGTTTCAATGAATATCGTGTTCTACCAACTCAAGAACCTACATTTCTTGGAAATAACCAGCGTTTAGCATCTCCAACTATTGGTTCTACAAGTGAAGTTAAAGTTGCAAGCTTTAATGTGCTGAATTACTTTAATGGTGACGGCCAAGGTGGCGGCTTCCCAACGGCACGTGGCGCAGACAACCTTGAAGAGTTTACCCGCCAAAGTGACAAAATAGTTGATGCTTTAGCTGAAATTAATGCTGATGTTGTTGGTTTAATGGAAATAGAAAATGATGGCTTTGACGAGTTATCTGCTATTGCCGACTTAACCGATAAACTCAATAGCGTTGTAGGTGCTAATACTTATCAATATATTAGCATTGATGCCACAGAACTAGGTACTGATGCTATTACCGTTGGTTTACTTTATAAGCCTGGCACGGTAGCACTTGCTGGTAATGCGGTAACAACAAACGAAGCACCATTTGATTTTGGCAATCGCCAACCGTTAGTGCAATCGTTTACCTCTAACACTAGCGGTGAAGCATTTACTGTTGCTGTAAATCATTTTAAATCAAAAGGGAGTTGTGGCAGTGCTTCAGGTGCAAATGCTGATCAAAATGACGGACAAGCCTGTTGGAATGAACTAAGAACCCAAGCGGCAAACAAACTTGTATCTTGGTTAAATTCAAAACCAACGGCAACAGACACTGATAATATTTTGATTATTGGAGACCTTAATGCTTACGGCATGGAAGATCCAATTCGAGCAATTACAGCTAGCGGTTATCACAACCTTATTGCTGAAAAAGTGGGATTGAGTGCATATTCTTATGCCTTTGGTGGTGAAAGTGGTTACTTAGATCATGCTCTAGCATCAAGCACTTTAACGGCTTTTGTTGACTCGGTTGATGAGTGGCATATTAACGCTGATGAACCTGTTGCGTTTGATTACAACGTTGAAAATAAATCTGCAGGTCAGCTAGTTTCATATTATGGCAGTGATGCCTATCGTGCATCTGACCATGATCCAGTGATTGTCTCATTCACCTTTAATACACCTGAAGTGTTAATTGGTGACTTTGACAACGATGCCGACATTGATATCGCTGATGTGAGAGCTTTTATCAGCATGCTAAGTGCAGGCGAAAGCTTTGATTTAATGTACGACTTTAATAACGACGGCCAAGTAAATATGCTTGATGCTCGTACCCTTATGCAAAACTGTACTCGCAATCGCTGTGCGATGTAACAACAGTTGATATAACAATAATAAATTTAAAATAGGAATGAACATGAAAAAATTACTGATACTACTAAGCTTTTGGTGTGCTGCAATATCGGCCAACGCTGCACTCATTACCATTGATGTAGAAGACAAAAATTATGGCATAAACGACACCTTAACGGCGAATGTTATTATTTCTGAGCTTGAGGATAGCCTAGGTTTTCAAGTACTTGTGTCGGAATTTGCCTTTGATTTTAACTTTGAAGAAAGTTTACTAGACTTTGGACAGGTTACTTTTGGTAATAAGCTTGATGTTGAAAGTTTCTTTGGTGATGTTAGTGAAAAAAAAATAACCTATAGCCCTAGTCAGCTGACCATCAGTGAAGTTGCAGCAATAATGTTATTTAATGAGTTAGATGATGCACAACGTGGCTTATCGAGCTTTTTATTAGCATCAATTGACTTTACGGTTATTGGTCAAGGTGATGCTAAATTTTCATTAAGTAATGTTGAAATTTATGATGATTTGGGCAACCTACATGAAACGATTAATACTCAAGTTGCTGTACCAGAGCCAAGCACAGTAGCTATATTAGTATTAGCTTTATTAATGCTTATCAGCATGAAAAGAAAAGCAAAACACTAATTAAGTAGCGTAAATAATACCTACTAGCCGAAGCTAAATCTAAGCATTCACTAGTAGGTATACCTTTCTAGAAAATTCAAACATTATTCCCGTAAAACAATACTTTAGTTATTTTTAAAAAATAGGTAAGCTATCAGGATAAAAATTAACCGGTTAATTACTTAACGGGTATTATGAATAAGGAAATCAGCATGGTTTTGCGCGGTATTATTACAACCTTCATTAGCTTTATCTTTTTGTCTTTACCTGTTTATTCTCAAACAGCGAGTATCGGCCCAACAGTAGAAGAGTTAATAGCAAAGCGAAATTTAGCCACTAAAACATTCACCAATAGTGCGGTGATATTAAGTCGGCGAGGCGATGTTATTGTTGATGAAAAAGGCTTCGAAAAAAGTCACTTCTACAATGCTATTTATATTGCCGATGAAAGTGCGGTAAAAGACTACTCTAAACTCATTAGTCAGTTCAATTCGTATTATCAAGAAAAGCAAATCGACTTTGCTCGAGTTATTACCCCTGAAGGTAAAGTGATAGAAATGCAAGCTGACGCTATATCGCTTGTATCTAGTAATAGTGGTGATTACTTCGACGAAGGTAAACAATATGAATTTGCACTGCCTCAATTAAGAGCCGGAAGTATTATTGAATATCAAGCCACTACGCAGCAAATAAAGCCCTATATAGAGAACGAATGGTTCTCAAGTATTAACTTTCATTTTGTAAAGTTTTTACCGAGTATTAATTGGCTACGAATTGACCCAGTATTAGAAACAAAAAACACCTTAACTGTCCCTAAAGCGACAGAAATTTCCATTGTTAACTATAATATTGAGATAGAACCTAAGCTAACTAAAACAGCAAAAAGTAAAATATATACATGGAATACAACGCATCAGCCAGGCATAGAGTTGGAAATGGAAATGCCGAGCCTAGATGATATTTTGCCTGCGATTCATCTCTCAACAATTAAAGACTGGAGTACGATTAACCAGTGGTTTAATACCTTATATTTACCAACACAAAAATCAGACAAGTCGATTACTGAATTAGCTCAAACCCTGTTTCGTGAAGGCATGAATGAACATGAAAAAATTAAAGCCGTTTTTGATTATATGCAAAAAAACGTACGCTATATTGGAGCGCATGTAAATCGAGGTGGCTATAAACCTCACTTAGCGAGCGAAGTGTTAAGCCAAGCTTATGGTGATTGTAAAGATCAAACCGTACTGATTATTGCTTTATTAAAGCAAGCGGATATTGCCGCTTATCCAGCATTGATTAATTCGTATCCTGGCGCAAAGTTTAATGACGAATTACCGATGTTAAATTTTGACCATATGATCACTTATATTGAAACAAAAACCGCAAAATATTGGCTCGATACCAGTGGTCAAACAGGTACATTTCCCGGAATTAATCTTAATTTAGAAGATAAAAAGGCTTTAGTTGTTAATGAGCAGTCAGGTGAAATTTTAACACTGCCCGGCACTACAAGTGCTGACAATATTGCCACAATTAATATCGACTTCTCTGTTGATAAAGCGGTAATTAATGCAAGGGTAGCATTAGACTTAACGGGTCATGTTGAAACTAACTTACGAAGCTTTATGCAGTTCTCACCAAACGCTTTAGCCGCCGCCGAACAAATAGTGTCGCCATTATTGTTTAGCAGACGTATTAGCGATTTTGAAAACTCTGATCCTATTGATATAACAACACCTTTTACATTATCAGCCAACTTTAATGACATAGCAGAGATTACAGAGTCAATTGATAATTTTAGGTATAGTTATGATTATAGTGCGATTTTAAGTGTATTTACCTCGCTCAGTAACCTTGCCCCTGTCGCAGCTCGAAAATTTGATTTTGTTATTTTGCAGCCGATAACTGTGGTGATTAATTCATTTTATCCACACCCTTGGTCTGGCTCTACATTAGGTTATAGCCAACCGGCGAAAAACATTCAAAATGAATTTTTTGAATTAACACATCAAGTGCAAGAAAAAACGGATGGTATGCATATTAGCTCAACTTTCATTTTACCTAAGCAAGTGATAAAAGTTGCCGATTATACAAACTTTTATCAGCAGGTTAGTGAACTTCCAACACATTCGCAAAGCTTATTTGTGTTTCTAAAACCATCACCGTCTGCGCCTAACCCTGAAGATAATAACGCTACAATATCAAGCAAAATTCAACACGCTAAACACTTATTAGAACAAGCACAATTTGCGAAAGCACTTAAGGTAATTGAAGAGGTAGTCGCCGAAGATAATAATAATGGCGAAGCACAATACCTACTTGGTTTATCACTTGGTTTTGCCGGTAAAAATGAGCAGTCAGAACAAGCTTTTGAGCGCGCAGAACAACTTGGCTATCAGGATTAGGAGCATAGTGATGAAAATTATTTTACCCATTTTAATTTTAATGCTCAGTGCTTGTGCAAGTACGAACAAAGGCGCTAAAACAGCATTATCTTCTCATGATCTAAGAGATAATACGCTAGCAGATGTTGTCGCTAACTATCCAAAAGACACCGTAGCGTTAAACCAATTAGCAATCAAACGCTTGCAACAATATGAGACAAATAAAAATTTATACACGTTAAATCAGGCTATTGCGACATACAATGAGCTGTTTAAGCGTCAACCTTATAATCATGATGTTTTATTAAATTTTTACCGTTTAAATCTTATAAAAAGTTTTGCAACCAACAGCTATGATGTTGAGCATTGGCAGGCATTTTATCAACAACAACCTTTTCTAAAAACTGTCGATATAGCCCCTCCGGTATATATGCAGTTACCATTAGCAGCTAAAGGTAGTTTGAGTCTTGAAGAACGTAAAAGTATTTTACAAAAAACAGTGATGGACAACCCGAACTTTGTGAATGGCTATATGGCACTTGCAGCACTATATGCTGAGCAAAACGACATTCAATTATCAGTATTCCTACTCGAAACAGCGGCAAAAAATAGTCCAAATAATAGCGACATTTTAGGCATATTGAATGACTATAGAGTGGACAAAATATTCGTTCAACTGTGTAAAAGTGATACCACTGAGCGTTTAAATCAAACCTTTGAAGATTATAAGTTTTTAGTCAACAAATTCCCTGAAGATGCTTACTATCATATGCAATTAAGTACAGTTTTACGTTTAATGGGCCGTATACGTATGTCGAATTTTTCGGCTAAAAAAGCAGCCTCACTTAATGCAGACTTTAAAACTGGATTAGTTGAAAGCGAGTTTTGGCTTGGCAATAATAAAGCGGTTACCGAATATTTTTCAGCTAAAGAGGCTTCAAGCCTAAATACCGACGACCTATATTTAGCTATTTTATTCAATGTAGTTAATTTTAACTGGCAACCCGCAGCAGATTTAATGCAAGAATATGTTACGCGAAGCGATAGAAGTTTCTATGGCGTGCTTTACGGTGCTCATGCTTTTAAAATGTTGAATAAAATCGATATTGCACAGCAAATTACTCAAACGGGGTTAGCGAGTTTGAACATTAAGCCTTGGCAGCAGCAGATGTTAGATTTTGCAAATGAGCAAATTACCTCTGACGAATTAATCGCAGCAAGTGAAAATAGCTGTAATTTATCTGAGGCCTATTTTATTCAAGGTTTAAGCGATGTAAAGGCTGAGAAAATGACAGATTTTCAGCAAAAAATGGAAGCAGTGGTGAGTTTAAATATTTATCCATTTTATGAATACGCGGGCGCAAAGCAAATAGTGAAAAGACTTAAGCGTGATGCCGCTAAAAATTAGTGCTAAATACGACATCATGATAATAGTAAATATAATGCCTTTTGAATAAGGTTGTTGTATTTAACCTGCACATAATCTAACGTGCAGGTTGTTCAAACCACAGGTGCAAATTAACGAATGGTGTTTGGACTCGCCATAAATACTTTAAAAGGTAAGGGCGCTTCTAAAGCACTGTCATCTATTGCTAAATGATTAAAGCCCGCGTGCTCAAAAAAAGCCGATAACTGTTCTTGCGTTAACGCATCGTCTGTTAAGTTCATCGCCTGATAATAAGTTTTATTTTCTTCAGTTTCACAATCTTGCGCATCAACAAATAAATTCATTGGCATACTCAATAACGATATTGATTGCACTTTATTGTAATGTTGAGCTATTTCGTTTAGTAAAAACTTAGCTACGCCTTGCTGACGAAACTCTGGTAAAACACTAATCGCTTCAATTAATATATGATCTTTAGCTTTCGTGTCTATTTTTGCTTGAAATTTTTCGACTAAATCAGCAGCAACATTTTGTTTTTTGAAAAATAAGTTTAACGGTACTTCCCAATCAGTTGCATCTTGCTGACTCAGCAATTCATAGCTTTCGTCGGCACCACGGTGCTTATTTAAGGTAATAATTTCAATTTCTGCTTTTGCAATAATTTGATTATTGTCGTTCTTTACATTAATTTCCTGGACTAGTTGCCAGTCGAATGTGCTTTTAATTTCTGGTTTATTAAATTCTATTGTTAAATTCATTTTATTTCAGTGTATTGCGATGATGTTTACATCGTAATTAGTAACTGCCTTTACTCGTTAGCGCAGTCAACTAACCCAATGCTTTAGCTGTTACTGCAAATTTAAATCCGATGGCGCGGTTATACCATTAGCAGGCCTGTCATGCCAGAATTTGATTTAATTAACCAACGCTATTTGCCTCGGTTTCAGGTGAATGTTTAATTTATTTATTATCGCTTTATTTGTCTAAAATAATCAAAATATTAGATAGAGAGGGCATATATAAGTTATTATCGGATGGTATTTAATAACACTAGGTTTGACAGTTTATTATTTGTTTTGCTAAATAAAGTCTTAAAGCTCAATGTTTTAATACCGAATTGGCGTTAAAAATACTGTAAAACTCATGTGCATCTCTATAAAGGTTATTTTCGATGAAAAACGTAGTAATTTACTCTCTTCTTTGCATTTTCTTGAGCGCTTTTTCATGTATATCTAAAGTATCGGCAGAAGAAAAATCAACCGCCTTACACTTTGACTTGGGTGAAAATAGTGGCTGGGTTCCTTATCGTACCGGACAGGATGGAAGTCAATCCGGTATTTTATCTGAGTTAACTTTACTTATAGAGCAACATACCACAATTGAATTTCAGACAGTTAATTGGCCAATGAAGCGTGCGGAACAGGCATTGAAAAAAGGTATTATTGATTTCGATTTTGTTTGTACGGCATGGTTTGACAGCGGAAATTATGGGGAAAAGTTTGTTATTAGCGATCCGATACTTGAAGTAGAAGAATATGTGGTGACGTTGAAAGGTAATGAACACCTATTCCCTACATTAGATAAAATTCACAACAAGCGTATTGGTACGATAGCGGGGTATTTTTATTTTGACGATCAAAAGTTTACCCGAGTAAACTTTCGTGACGAAGAAAGCTTAATGCAAGCACTTAAGTATAAGCGTGTTGACGCCGTAATACTTGAACATGAAACCGCTAAACACTGGGCCAAAATTCATGATGTTGATATTAAATTTGCAGCAGAACATACCATTGGAAAGCTTCTTATCAGACTTAATAAAACTAAAAAATCAATGTTGCCTGCTATTAACTTAGCGTTAAAAAAGATAAAAAATTCCGGTCAATTACAAACTATTTTAGATAAATATGGTGTTGAAGCTGAAATATATTAAGGTTTAATGCTTACTTTTATAGCGATTAGCTTTAAGCGACAATAAAATTTTTACTGTGTTATCAAAATATAATTAATAGATTTATTTTTTTAATAACAGGCGTTCGACAAATATAAAAATATTCCATCGCGTAATTTATCACTTAATAATAATGACAATATAAAGCCTTCCTAAATGTAGTATTTTTTGTATAAAAACTTCAAAGTGTCCTAGACTTTAAAGATGCATTAAAGAAGTGAGCGCTATATGACAGATTTTTATGGTCTTAATTTAAAAAATTTACTCGAAAAAGCGCATGTTGGAGTGGTTGTTCATCGTTGGGATACTTCGATTGTATATGCAAACCCTACCGCCTTAAAGTTGCTCGGCTTAAGCTTTGAAGAAATAAGTAACAAAGTTACTTCCGATTTAACGTGGGACTTTGTTGATTATGCTGGTAATAAGTTACTTGAAGAAAACTACCCTGTAAACAAAGTAAAGCTCACTCAAAAGTCAGTTACAAATGAAATTATAGGTATAGTGAATAAAGATAATAAAGCACTTTGGTTTATGATAAATGCTTATCCTGAAGGTGAAGTCGGCAGCGACACGCGCTCTATTATTATTACCTTTAATGATATTTCAGATTTTAAACAGCTGTATTTTTTCTCTGATATTGTTGAAAACACACAAGATATTGTCATCGTATGCGAAGCGGATAATATTCAGTATCCAACAGGCCCTAAAATTGTTTACGTAAATAAAGCTTTTGAAACACTTACCGGATATGCCAAAGAAGAGGTTTTAGGAGAAACTCCCCGAATTTTGCAAGGTGATCTCACTGATAAAGCCGCCATGTCACGCATCAATGTAGCATTATCCAATCATGTAGCCATCACAGAAACCCTGCTAAATTATGATATTAAAGGTAGGCCTTATTGGATTGAAATGAATATTATTCCGTTAAAAAACAAATTCGGAGAAGTTACTCATTTTGGTGCTATAGAACGAGACGTTTCAGAGCGCAAGTTTCATTTAGAGCAATTACAGTTTAGAAACCAAGAGCTAAAATCGTTAAAGAGTGAACTAGAACAACTCGTGTGTGATAGAACGCTTGAGCTACAAAAAGCCAATGAGAAATTAGAAAAAATTGCATTTTTTGACCCCTTAACTAATATTCCTAACCGACGGTTTTTTATCGACCAAGTACATCGACTTATTAAGTCGTGCAACAGAAGAAAAGTTTCGATTGCTTTTGGCTTAATCGATATTGATGATTTTAAGCTAGTCAATGACACACATGGACATGATGCAGGCGATTTGATTTTAGTTGAGTTAGCTAATTACTTAGAAAAGTTTTGCCGAGTTGACGAAGCATTCTGTCGCTATGGAGGGGAAGAATTCGCATTCGCTGTCGCCATAGAAAACGAGTCTGATCTCGACAGTTTAACATCACGTTTAATTGAAGGTATACGAGGTCTAAAACCGACACTGGGTGGTCATGATTTATCGATCACCGCCAGTGCGGGCTTTAAGTTGTGTAAGCCGAGCGATTACCTCGACTTTGAAAAAGCGATGAAACAAGCGGATATAGCGCTTTATCATTCGAAACAAAATGGCAAAAATAGAGTGACTATTGAAAGCGAAATTGATGATGACTGTTGTAATATTATTAATTTGGTTAAGCCTGATAAAATCACGTCGCTTCATAAAGACTAATTCACTCTCTAGATTCTGTAACTGAATGAGTTAATAAACGATTATTTAAACTATGTACCTATCGAAAATAGAGTACTTAGGCAGTAATGTTGTCAATGTGCTGGTATTTTTAACCAGCTTAAACTTATGTTTTTTGTTAAACTACATTTATTCTAAAAGTATCTTTTTACTTTTTCACCTCTTCAGTTGCTAAACCAAAAAAGCCTATAAAATCAGCGTTTGTTGAATAGATTAGGTGGGTGGTTTATTCTACTTTCTCATCATCATATTTTCAGCAGGTTTGTGAATGCTTAAACAGTTAGTGCGCACGTTATTAAGTGTAGTTTTTATTCTTGTCATTGGCATTACCCAAAGTGGGCTAATCACGAACGTTGAAGCACAAGAGTCAAACCTTGAAAGTGAGATCAAGACCACTATTGAGCGTGTTCAGCAAACAACTGACTTAGATGAAAAACAACAAAAAAACACCCTTAATAAGCTAGAAGATGCACAAGACATGTTGGCTACAGCCAAAGAACAACAGCGTCTTACCCTAGATTATGAGGCGCGAGCCGCAAGTGCATCTCAAAAAGTCATTGCTATTAGACAAAGCAACCAAGCACTGCAAGAGCAAGAAGTGCAAATAGATAAAAGCCAATCGTCTGATAAACTCGAAAACCAGCTGCTCTTACAAAGAGCAGAGCAAAAGAATCGGCTGGCGCAACTTTCAGACAAACAAAGTGAGCAAACAGTACTGAGTTTGCGGGCTAATAAAATTGCTGAGCAATTAAGTGCCGCGCGGGCTGACGAAACGGCCATTAATCAAGCGATAGCCAAGAAACCAGCTGATAATATAAGCCTTGATGCAAGAGCCGACTATCTTGAAAAACAAGCCAATGCCCAAAAACTTACTGCGACTATTAAGGCTCTTGAAAGCGAGATAGCTACTATTCCCGCTCGCCAATCGTTAGTAGAAGCAGAGTTAAGCCAGCTGCGCACACAAAGTACATTTTATGATAAACAGATCGCTTTACTTCAATCTTACTTAGCCGATAACCGAGAGAGTGAAGTACAAAAAACGGTAGAACTAAGCAGTGCCGTTCTGGCCAAATTAGAGCAACATCCAGCCCTTGAAGCTATAGCAAGTGAAAATTTGTCATTGGCGAATCAGTTGCAAGACTTACAAAGTATCGCGCCAGAAAGTGAAACCAATGTAGCAGCGTTACAAAAGCAACTTGTTGAAGTTCAACAGTCTGCAGAAACGGTTGATAGAGTGTTAGCTACGGGCCGTGTTACCGATGAGCTAGGTGAGTTGTTACGAAGACTTCGTGCGAGCTTACCTGTGGAATCGGTGCTTGAGCAACGTCATGAAAAGCTTAAAGAAACAACCATTCGTCAACAGCTTAATATGATTTTATGGCAAGATCAGCTGCGAAATTTAGCCCATATTCCTGATACGGCACAGCGGTTACTGCTTGAAAATAGCCCTCAGCAGAGCAAAAAAAATCAGTTGAGTAAAAGTGAAGAGACAGATTTATTCACGAGCTTCGAGCTTGAAAAGGCCGAAGAGCTAACTACATCTCGTCGAGATTTACTACGTAATTTGATTAACGCATCGAACACACAAGCTGATCGTACAACGGATGAAAAATTGGCAATCAGCGAGTTACTTTTAGCGAGCTCTGCACTTAGTGCGTTATTGGAGCGGCGTTTAATTTGGCTACCATCGTCTAGTTCAGGTATTGCCGGTGATTTTGCTGTAAATATTTTAATCAGCGTTGAATGGTTTCTGTCACCTACAGCATGGTGGAACTTGGTCAACGATCTTTACAGCGGTGCTCTATCATCGCCTTTTCTATTATTGCTTTTTGTTACTATACCACTGCTCATTTTGCTAAGCCGTAGAATGATTAAACGTACCTTGTGGTCGTTATTTGAAAAGGTGGGTGATGTAGAACATGACACTTATTACAGTACGCCCTTTGCGTTACTCTTAACTTTTGCATTAGCTTTACCTTTACCTGTTTGCTTGTTTACTGTTGCTGGCATGATCTCAGAAGGTGCTTCGCCATTGAGCTTTTCTACCGCCATAGCGAGTGGATTAGCGGCGGTTTCATCAGTAAGTTTAATACTATTGTCTTTTCGTTCAATGTGTCGTGAAAACGGCATGTTTGAAAAACACTTTGGTTGGAGTGCCAAAGCGCGACGTAAACTACGCGCTATGCTGACATGGTTTGTGTGGTTAGAGTCGGTAACCGGTTTTGTATTTGCTACCGCGATTGCTAGTGGTGAAACTGAGCTGAGATACGGCATCGCAATTTTAGCGTTTATAATCAGCTCTATTGGTATTGCGGTATTCAGTTATCAATTCTTTCAACCTAAGAGTGGCGTGGCCACCAGCATAGCTGGTGAAACTCCGGCAAATCTCCTTACGCTTATAGCCTTTCCCATTGCTGTACTGGCACCTTTTGCCATCGGTTCAATGCCACTTTTCGGATATTTTGATACAGCCGTAGAGTTGCAATCTAAAGTCTTTATGTCAGGCACGTTACTGGTCATGTCAGCTGTTATTTACGGCATTATATTACGTGTTTTTCTCGTGACATTTCGCCGATATATGGTCCGAAAAGCGCAAAAAGAAACCGAAGAGTTAGCGATAAAAAAGGCCGAGCAACAAAGCGAATCAAACGTTGAAGAAATCGCTACAGCTGAAGAAAGTCAGAGCATTGATGAAGAAGAAGTGAAACGCCAAAGCCAATCAATTATGCGCTGGTTTACCGGTTTATTATTGTTAGCGGGGCTTTGGTTTATTTGGATGCCATTACTACCAGCACTAGGGATTGTTGATGATATTGTCGTCTGGCAACAAGTAAAAATGGTCGACGGTGTAGAACTATCAAGTGGCGTTACCCTGTGGAATATTATTCTGTCATTGGCGTTTGTTGTTGGTGGCTTTTTAGCAGCGAAAAATATACGCGGCGTAATGGAAATTGGTTTTTTCGAACGATTTGAAATGGACGATGGCGCTCGCTATGCCATCATGTCAATTTTGGGTTATGTTATTGTTGGCAGCGGTATCGTCATTGGCTTTTCTCAACTTGGCATAGATTGGTCTAAGTTACAGTGGATCATAGCCGCGCTAGGTGTTGGTCTGGGTTTTGGCTTGCAAGAAATTGTGGCAAACTTTGTTTCTGGTTTAATCATATTATTTGAACGACCGATTCGTGTGGGAGACTTTGTCACCATCGGTAATTTAAGCGGTACTGTCAGTAATATTAAAATTCGCGCTACAACAGTAACAGACTTTGATAACCGTGAAGTGCTATTACCGAACAAATCTATTATCACCGAAAATGTGACTAACTGGACATTAAAAGACGCCGTAACGCGCATTGTGGTTAAAGTTGGCGTGGCATACGGTTCAGATATCGAAAAGGTAACTGAAGTACTTATGCAGGCAGTAAAAAGTCAAAAAGACGTGCTTGAACTGCCATCCCCTCAGGTATTCTTTTTGGCGCATGGCGATAGTTCGTTAGATTTTGAAGTTCGTGCCTTTGTAAGCCAACCAACAAACCGTTTGCCGCTAACTCATTTAATCAACATAGCTATTAACAAAGCATTAGCAGAACACAATATTTCCATCCCATTTCCACAACGAGATTTACATTTGGTTTCTGGTCAACTTATTGAAAATAAAGAAGCTGAAAATAAAGAACCTGAAGATAAAAACATCGAAATAGAATCAGTTGAAAAGCACGAAACGGATTAACGACTTAGCTATTGTTCGACTCGTCGCAACTTATGGTTAAGTGAGCCTAGCTGTAGTGAGTTTTAAAATTACAAGTCACTGAACTTAGGATGTTTTTCTTAGATTCAGTGGTTTTTAGTGGTTAATAAGTAATGCTCCCAAGTAGCACTAGAAATTTTAAACTGACTTTACTATGTCGCATTTGACTAATAACACCACCAATAACCCCTTTAAGCTTGCTATCAATAAGCGAAAGCCTACTGACAAAAGTCGTGCTATGGGCTCAATATAGCGTTCATGTAGTACAAAATTCTTTGATTAAGCAGTATATCAAAACGATCATGAATCGAACTAGCTGATGTAATAAAAATGTAGAGGTTAATCATTTTTCATTCTCACAAAGCCGACCTAATTATAAGTAATACGTTTAAGACGATGAATTGATTACATTCAAAATTAGAAGGTTACCTAATTACTTTCACAATAGACAACAACTACATTCGAGTTTAGGATATGAATTACCCGCTGTGTGGGCGTTAGCCGTAATTTTAAAATGAAAGGTTTCTACTTTTACGGGAGAAAAACAGAGTAATAATTACTTATCAAATAGACTTATTTTATTATTTGAGATCTTTGGCTGCATTATGCGAAGCGAGTCTTAAATGTTATGCCATTATTTTACAGATATTAAATACAAAGTTCTTAATATGATAAGTATTTCAACAGATTAATTGTAAGTGATATAAAAAATTATTGAGCATGAAATTAACTCTATAGGGAATAAGAGCAAATGATACATATTAAAAAATTCACATCAAAACTGTCCTTAGTTGCATCTGCAATTGCATTATCAGGCTTGTCAGCAATGACAGTAACTTTTGGTGCTGTCGCAGAGGAATCTAACGCAGATGAAAATATAGAAAGAATAATGGTTACTGGTTCTCGTCGTAATGATCGTACTGTTGCCGAAAGTACATCGCCAGTTGACATAATCGATATTGAAAGTATGTCGGCAACAGGGCAATTAGAAGTAAGTCAAATCTTATCAAACTTGCTGCCAAGCTTTAATTATCCTAAAGCGGCGTTAAATGATGGTACTGATCATGCTTCACCTGCAACGCTTCGTGGCTTAGCGCCTGATCACACCTTAGTGCTTATCAATGGTAAGCGTCGTCACTCTGGTGCGCTTCTTAACTTAGGTGGGTCAGTGGGACGTGGCTCAACAGCTGTTGACTTGAACATGATACCAACCTCAGCGATTAAAAATATTCAAGTGCTACGTGATGGCGCAGCAGCACAATACGGATCGGATGCTATTGCGGGTGTTATTAACATTATTTTAAAAGATGGCGATGAAGGTGGCTCTTTTGCTGTTACTTACGGTAAATATGACACTGAAGTTGCCGGCGTTAAAGAAATAAAAAGTAAAACTATTGTTGGTAATGAGCTAGTTTTTGAAGATGGTGGCGACATTCATCGCAGCGATGGTGAAACTACAACTATTGCGGGCGATATTGGTTTTAGTCTTGGCGAAGATGGCTTTCTACATTTAGCGTTTGAATCACGAGACCGCGCACCTACGAGTCGTAATGGCTACGAAGCACGTCAGGTATATAATCCACTTGTTGACGGTTCAGTTGACCCACGCGAGTTAGACTTTGACCATGCCAACAATTTTCGTGTAGGTCGTGCAGATATTCAAGATTTATCGTTTGTTTATAACCTTGGCTACAGCTTCGATAATACCACTGAATTATATTCCTTTGGTACTTATGGGCAACGTGATGGTGATTCAGCAGCATTTTTTCGTCAACCTAAACAAGGTCGTTCATTAGGTATTTTCCCTGATGGTTTCTTACCACATATCACCACCGATGTTGTTGATACAGCGATTGTGGTTGGCGTTAATGGCGAACTTGATGAGTGGAATTGGGATGCAAGTATTGATTATGGAAAAAATGATTTTGGTCTCGGTAATGAAAATACCGTTAACTCGTCATTAGGTGATAACTCGCCAACGAGCTTTTATAATGGTGCGTTAATCTATGATCAAACTATTGTTAACTTAACGTTTGATAATATGCTTGATTTTGGTTTATACGATGACGTGTTTTTTGCTGTTGGCGTAGAATATCGCAAAGAAAATTATGAAATTGTTGCCGGCGAAGAAGCATCATACATTGATGGCGGTAGCCAAGGATTTCCAGGTTTGCCAGCATCAACAGATCAAGGGCGTCATAATTTAGGTCTTTTCATTGAATTAGATACAGACCTAACCGATAACTTAAATGTAGCACTTGCTGGCCGCTACGAAGACTACAGTGATTTTGGTACAAATTTCACAAGTAAGTTAGCCGCCCGTTATGTCGTGAATGATAACCTCTCTTTCCGTGGCGCCATTAGCACAGGTTTTAGAGCGCCATCGCTAGCACAAACGTCTTATACAACAGTTTCAACCATTTTTGTTGATGATGGTTCTGGTGGTCAGATCCCACAAGAAAGTGGATTATTTCCTGTAAATACTCCTGTAGCACAAGCCCTTGGTGCCAAAGAGCTAACACCTGAAGAATCAGTTAATATGACCTTAGGCTTTGTCTATACACAAGGTGCCTTTAACTTTACGGTTGATGCTTACAATATCAAGATTGATGATCGTATCGTATTATCTGAAAATATATCTGGCTCGGCGGTAGACGATATTTTAACTACAGCCGGTGTAAGTGGCGTAGGCAGTGCAAGGTATTTCACTAATGCTATTGATACTGAAACTCAAGGTATTGATGTTGTTGGTACTTATGATCTAGATTTAGATGATATGGGTAGCTTAGTACTAAGTGCAGCGGTTAATATTGGCGATACTGAAGTCACTCACTTAAAAGATAATCCTTCAGAGTTAAATGTACTAGGTGATAGTTATATTCTTTTTAGTGAACGTGAAATCGCTCGCTTTGAAAGTAGTGCACCAGACAGTAAGCTTAATTTATCTGCCACTTGGCATATGGATGACCTTAAAGTAAGTCTTCGTTCTACGCGTTTTGGTGAGTGGAGAGATCCTCAAAGCGATGGGTATGTAGAAGTAAATGACGCACAATGGATTACTGATCTAGACGCGGCTTACCAAGTAACAGATAACATCAAATTAACCTTAGGTGTTAATAACTTATTTGATTCTTACCCTAAAGTGGCCAATGAGTTTTTAAATGAAGACGGCAGTGAACGGGTATCTACGTTTGGTCGAATCATTCCATTTTCACCGTTCTCTCCATACGGTGTTGATGGTCGGTTTGTTTATGGCCGTATAAGTATGAACTTTTAATCGATTGTAATACAACGTGAAAAAAGCAGCCGCAATGGCTGCTTTTTTTTGAAAAAAATATTTTGCTATTACTCATATAAACAACTTAATAGTTTATATGTTACTGATACATTGAAGTATATATGACAGAGAGTGCGCTGAATTTCTAGTAGGGTAAATCAGCATTTCCCCTATGTTGAGATTCTGTTCGCACAATTCAGATATTGTTCGCTCTAATTATGTCTTGTCATTATGCCTTGTTAACTAAACCGCTTGCCCACAAGCCACACCACTGCTCCACGCGAACTGGAAATTATAGCCTCCGAGCCAACCCGTTACGTCTATCGCTTCACCAATAAAATATAAGCCTTTGGCTTTTTTTGCTTCAAAGGTTTTGGAAGATAGTTCGTCTGTGTCAACGCCACCTAAGGTAACTTCAGCTGTTCTGTAGCCTTCAGTGCCATTAGGTTTTATTTGCCAGTTATGCAGGTATTGGCCTAGGTAAGTAATTTCGTCGTTACTGATTTGGTTGATAGCTTTATCGGTTATATCTTTTTGTTTTACTAGCGCTTCAATAAAGCGTTTAGGTAATACGGTTGCTAACATATTTTTTAATGATTTCTGTCCGCTAGTTTCACGCCATTCGCTGATTAATTTATCTATGGGTGTTTCTGGCAGTAAGTTGATTGTTACCGCTTGGCCTGATCGCCAGAATGATGAAATTTGTAATATAGCTGGGCCAGATAAGCCACGGTGAGTAAATAATATGTTTTCTTTAAATGTAGTACCGTCTTCACTGGTTACTTCTGTAGCCATGCTGATACCCGATAAACCATCAAATTTTTGTTTGTCGTGATCATGTAAGGTAAATGGCACTAATGCGGCCATTGTCGGTAAAACCTTTAAACCAAATTGCTCAGCAACTTTAAAGCCGATTGGGCTAGCACCTAATTTCGGCATGGTTAAGCCACCAGAAGCAATAACTAACGACTCACATTGATAGCTTTCGCCGGCGGTAACTATTTCATAACCGATATCACTTTTGTTAACTGAAATTACTTCGCTGCGCATTGCTATATCGACACCGGCCCATTCACATTCGGTCATCAAAATATCAACAATGTCTTGCGCGCTATCATCACAAAATAATTGCCCTAAGGTTTTATGATGATAATTAAGGCCGTGGCGGTCAACTAGTTCAATAAAATCTTGCGCGCTATAACGGCTCAGTGCTGATTTAGCAAAATGAGGGTTTTGACATAAGTAGTTTTCGGGACTCGCGTTTTCATTCGTAAAATTACAGCGACCGCCGCCAGAAATTAATATTTTTCGACCGGGTTTTTTACCCATATCAACTACAGTAACACTTCTACCACGATAGCCCGCAGTTGCTGCGGCCATTAAACCTGCAGCGCCAGCACCAATAATAACCACATCAGAAAATATCAACGAAATAACCTAGTTTATGCTTTTAATGGCGGCATTATACTTGAGATCGCAAAATAGGGCGATAAGTTAAAATAACGCATAATTTTTTGATAAAACTCGCTCTAAATTCCATGTTATGTAAGGAAAGGTAGGGTTACGTAAAGAAATGCAAAGATGCTGTGAATCGTTGAACTTAACCCTAGAATGCCGCTCTACAAAGTGCTTTTTCAGCTGTTTAACAGGTGTAAGCATAAATTAGCTGCCAGTAAATCCTGTGCAGTAGTGGCAATAAACTTTTTTGGAAAAATATATGCGCTTTAAATCCAACCTACTTTCAACGATTTCACCTTCAAAAGTGCTGCTACTATCATCAGCACTTGTACTTGCGGCTTGTGGCGGCGGCAGTGACAGCTCAAATGTCGGTTATGTTAAATTTTATAACAGTTCAAAAAACGCACCTGACATTATCCTTACCCTTGATCAAGATCTTGAGTCAGACGATGATGACGATGCTGATAATTTTGAAGTAACCTTTAATGGTGTTGCATATACAGAAGCTTTAAGCGTATTTGAAATAGACACTAACAGCTATTTTTACGAAATGGGTTGGCAAGATGAAGACAGTAGCGACCGTGATGATCTTGAGAAAGTTGCAGAAGGGCAAATTAACGTTACTACAGATACCATTCAACTATTAGTGCTAACAGATGACATTACCGCACCACAAGTTGAGACTTACAGCATTGATGTGCTAGACGATGATGAAGACGAAGATGAAGATTTATTCAATTTACGTGTTTTGAATTTACACCCCGATTCAGTCGGAGTTGACTTTTACATGTCAGAGTCTGATGAAACTTTTAATGAAGCAACGATAGTAGGTCAATACAACTATAAGCAGTTATCAGATAATCAAAAGTTTGATCAAGACGAATATATTTTTTATATCACGAAGTCAGGTACGCAAGAAGTGCTATTTACCTCGGACGATATAGATTACGCATACCCAGCACAATATGTGATGATTATTCGCGAGAACACCGGCTCAGGCACATCTCCTTATGCTATGGATAGAATGTCTAACTCGTCAATTACTGAATATTTAGATACTGACTCTGAAGCACAGTTTCGCGCATACAATGCGATTAGAGAACATGAACTAATCCCTAACTACACCGGCACTTTAGATATATATATTAATGGTGTTGATGATGAAGCAGAAATATCAGCGCTTGAAATTGGTAGCTATAGCGAAACTAAAGTTCAAGATAAAGGTGATTACAGTTTAGATTTATTAATTCCGGGTACTACTGAGCGCCTTTTAAGTAATCACTTATTAAGCCTGGCTGAAAACACCAATAAAACCGTATTCTTTTACTTAAATGAAGAAGATGTTGATCTCGATGGCGATGGTAACGTAGATGAGAACAATGACGGTATTGTTGATGAAATTGAAATAACCATTAAATCACTTGTCGTTGCAAACAGTACGCGCGAAAGTATCTACGATCATCAAATAACCATGATAGATTTAGTTGATAGTGACGACTTTAATTTTGTGAAATTCTATTTTGTACGCAGTGATGAAACCATAGAAACAGCATTGTATAACCGCAGTGCTGTTTATACTCAGCCTGAATCAATTTACTTACAAAACAATACTTATCAGGTGTTTGCTATTGCAGAAGTTGATAGTAGTGAGGTTATTTTATCAAGCTTTCAATTAACGCTTGATGAAGACTCAGACGAGCTATTTTTAATTGTTGAAGCTGATGACGATTCGCCAACAGGCTATCGCATTGAAATGATTAAGCAAACAGAAGACGAGTAGCTAATATTTAAAAGCATAGGTCGAATAGTTTATATTCTAGTGCCTTTTAAATGAACAAAAATAAGAAGGGAGCCTATGGCTCCCTTCTTTTATATATAGCGGCTAATTACTTTGCTTTATAGAAGCTTGATAATAGTCTCTGCATTACTCACTTCAAATTTTTGCGGCTGTTCAACATTTAATGTTGTGACAACACCGTTATCGATAACCATAGCGTAGCGCTGTGAACGTAATCCACCAAAGGCTGCTGTGTCCATTTCAAGACCCAATGCTTTCGTGTAGCTACCATCACCATCAGCAAGCATCATTAGGTTTTCAGCATTTTGTGCTTTGCCCCAAGATGACATAACGAATGCGTCATTAACCGCAACACAAATAATAGCGTCAACGCCTTTAGCTTTAAATTCGTCAGCTAATACAACGTAACCCGGTAAATGTGTTTCCGAACATGTTGGTGTAAATGCGCCTGGTACGGCAAACATAACTACTTTTTTGTTCGCGAACAATTCAGACGTTTTGTGGGTGACCATATCACCATCTTTTAATTCTTGTAGTTGCCCATCAGGCATAGCTGCATTTAATGCGATCATAATATCTCCATTGTGGTTGGTGAATGAGTTACCGGAACTTCCGGCTCTCGGGTAATACTTAATCTGTACATCAGTTATAACGCTGATTATTAGTCTAGAATAAACTTGTGCTAAGCGCACGTTTAAGCACTTTCAGACTATAAATTTGCAAATTTTACCTAACGATTAATAGGTATAAAGTGCTTAGTTCTTTTTTGGAATGGCTTGATTAACATAAACATCGAAGCGATTCTTTTTCATATTAATACTGGTAGACGGTGTTTTACCGGCCAGTGGTGGTGCATAGCTTGGACGTTTAACCACTACGCGATATTTTGCCAGGGCAATCGCTGGTGCGAGTAAGTCGTCAGCGTCGAGGTCTTCACCCACTAGCGACTGAAACACGCGCATTTCTTTTTTGACCGCCGCCGACTTTTCTCTATGTGGGTACATGGGATCAAGATAAATAACATCGGGTTGCTGCGCTAAGTTCATATTTTCAATTGATGAAGAGTTGATCAAGCTCATACGCTCGGTAATATCATTAATTTCTGTGCTTAACTGCGCACGCTCTAAGCCGTCTTCAAGTAAAGCCGCTACAATCGGCATACGTTCCATCATAGTTACGTTACAGCCTAAGGTGGCTAATACAAACGCATCTCGACCTAAGCCTGCGGTAGCATCAAGTACGTTGGGCGTAAAACCGTGTTTTAAACCAACGGCTTTGGCAATGTCTTGACCTCTGCCACCACCAAATTTACGGCGATGAGCCGTAGCACCATCAACAAAGTCGACACATATAGCACCAAGTTTGGGCTCATCAAGTTTGCTCAGTTCTAGGCGTTGTAGGTTTACTTGTAAAGCAAATAGCAATTCTGGATGATTTTTTACTGCGGCGATATCGCCGATATAATCTAGCTGCCACTTTTGAGCAATTTTTTTGGCTTTGTCGACGTCAACAGCATCGACATAGGCAACCGCAACTTTATTAAGCATTGGCGACTTCTTCTAAATGAACATGATTATCGCCTGTTGCATAAGCAATTAACCGACTAAGTTGACCTAAAGATAAGTCGCATTGTTGTTGCCAATGATTAAAGCTTGCTTGAATAGCGCTTAAGCTTGATTTTGTTTGAATGCCGCCAGTAATAATGTCATGTGCGCGAAAATAAGCTTCAACGTCTCTACTAAGCAAAAATGTATCTTTGCCTAACGCACGCAAAGCATAAGGCCCAGTGTTTCCACCTAAGCGTTGGCCATGTTTTTTCAAATACGCCCATAAACCGGTAATGTCGTCACTTGGCCATTTTGCAATAAACTCTGCAAAGCTTTGGCCTTGTTGCTGCTGATCAAAAATCATTTGTGCGTTGGCTTTAATGGTTTTAACTTTATTAAAGTTTCGAATGATTTTGGGATCGCTGGCTTTTCGTTCCATCATTTCTTCTGGCATCATCAATACTTTTTCAATATTAAAATTGAAAAAGCTTTCTTCAAAGTTTGGCCATTTATTTTCAACAACACGCCAAACAAAACCCGATTGAAAAACCTTTTTACTAAACTCAGACAAAAATCGGTCGTCAGGAATTTCAGCCAATAAGTCATCTTGTTGAGCGGGGCCTAACAATAAGTTGAGTTTAGCAGCGCCACCTTTGCGGGCGGCGGCACGTTGATAAATATCGTCAATCTTTTCTAATGCCATTGTTATTAACCTGTAATGCCGCTGTGACGTAATAATGCGTCAATTTGAGGCTCGCGGCCACGAAAGGCTTTAAATAATTCGCTTGGTTCATTTGAACCGCCCATTTCTAATACATTAGTTAAAAAGTCATGACCAACACTTTGGTTGAATATACCTTCTTCTTCAAAACGAGAAAAAGCATCGCTTGATAACACTTCTGCCCATTTGTAGCTGTAATAACCCGCGGCATAACCACCACCAAAAATGTGACCAAAGCTGTGTTGAAAACGATTGAATTCAGGCGCTTTAATTACGGCGTAGTCTTCGCGAACTTGGTTTAACACTTGCTGAATTTCATCACCATTTTCGGGTGAATATTGCGCGTGCATTTTAAAATCGAATAAGCTGAATTCAAGTTGACGGATCATTTGCATAGCGGACTGAAAGTTTTTCGCCGCTAACATTTTATCGAGCATATCTTGTGGTAATGGCTCATTGGTTTGGTAATGGCCAGAAATAAACGCTAACGCCTCTGGTTGCCAACACCAGTTTTCTAAAAATTGGCTTGGTAGCTCAACCGCATCCCATGGAACACCATTGATACCCGAAACACCGGCAGCATTAATTTGCGTTAGCATGTGATGAATACCATGACCAAATTCATGGAATAAAGTCACCACTTCGTCATGTGTAAACAATGCCGGTTTATCGCCAACAGGGCCGTTAAAGTTACAGGTTAGGTAAGCCACTGGATATTGAATATCGCCATTTGCTAATTCACGGCGGCCAACACAATCATCCATCCAAGCGCCACCGCGTTTTTTTGATCGGGCGTATAAATCTAAATAAAAACTGCCGCGTAATTGTTGATTACTGTCCAAAACATCAAAAAACTTCACATCTTTGTGCCAAGTATCAACGTCTTTTCGTTCACTAATTTGTAAGCCGAATAAACGATGTACCACTTCAAATAAACCGGCAACTACTTTGTTTTCTGGGAAGTAAGGGCGCAGTTCTTCGTCAGAAATGGCGTAACGGTCTTGTTTCAGTTTTTCACTGTAATAAGGTAAATCCCATGCCTGTAAATTACTTTGGTCGAAATTTTGTTTCGCAAATGCGGTAACTTCAACTAAGTCTTGCTCGCCTTGCGCTTTTGATTTAACCGCTAAGTCTTCTAAAAATCCTAACACTTCAGCCGTATTGTTAGCCATTTTTGTCGCTAAAGATTTATCAGCAAAGCTTTCAAAACCTAGCAAGTTTGACAGTTCATGACGTAACGAAAGCAACTCTGCCATAATGGGGCTGTTGTCATATTCGCCAGCACTTGGTCCTATTTCTGAAGCACGAGTAACATAGGCACGGTACATTTTTTCGCGTAAGGCTTGATTGTCGCAATAAATCATTACCGGCAAGTAACTTGGAATGTCTAAGGTAAATAACCAACCTGATTTTTCTTGTGCCTGTGCTAATGCTTGCGCAGCTTCTTTTGCACTTTCAGGTAAACCAGCCAGTTCTGCTTCGTCGGTAATGTTAACGCTAAAAGCTTGCGTAGCATCGAGAATATTATTACCAAACGTAGAGCTGAGTTCAGATAAACGCGTGGAAATTTCTCCATAGCGTTTTTTGTCTTCTTCGTTGAGTGCAATGCCAGATAGTTTAAAATCTCTTAAGGCGTTGTTGATCACTTTTTGTTGCGCGGTGTTAAGTTTTTTAAAGGCATCGCTTTCGCTTAATTGCTGATAAGCAGCGAATAAGCCAGCATGTTGCCCAACAAAAGTACCGTATTCAGATAAAAGCGGTAAGCATGACTCGTAAGCGTCGCGTAATTTATCGCTGCTAACCACAGAGTTCATGTGCGAAATTGGTGACCATAATTTACCTAAAACATCATCCACTTCATCAATAGGAGCCACAAGGTTAGCCCAAGTGAATTCTGTATTGTTGGCTAGCACTTCAGCAATTTTAGTTTTACATTGCTCGATGGCTTGCTCAACCGCAGGTTTAATATGCTCAGGTTTAATTTTAGAAAATTGCGGCAGTGATGTAGGTTGTAATAATGGATTGGTCATAAAATTCGCATGTTTGCTAGATGATGATGTAGATGTAATGGCAGATCAGTTGATAATCAAGGTGTAGCTAATACTATTTAGCTGCAGATGCTTAAAATTGAAATTTAATTGTTAAATACCATGTCACTTGTTCTTATAAAGCAGCTTTATATCCGCTCTACTTGAAATTTTATTTTTTAAGTCCAATATAATGAAAGATACTCACACAGGAATTTTAATATGACACAACATTTTGACTACATTTCAATTGGCGCTGGCAGTGGCGGTATTGCTTCAGCAAACCGAGCAGCACGTTTAGGTAAAAAAGCGGCAGTGATTGAAGCTAAACATATTGGTGGTACTTGTGTGAATGTAGGTTGTGTACCTAAAAAAGCCATGTGGTATGCCGGACAAATTGCCGATGCATTGCATTACGCCAATGATTACGGTTTTAAAGCGCCATTACAAAGTTTTAATTGGTCAAAATTAGTTGAAAACAGAGAAGCTTATATTGAACGTATTCATGCCGCTTACGCGCGTGGTTTTGCCAGTAATGACGTTACTGTAATTAATGGTTTTGCTAAATTTGTAGACAAAAACACCGTTGAAGTGGAAGGTGTTTTATATACCGCCGACCATATTACTATTGCTACCGGTGGCCGCCCAAGTCGCCCAAGTATTGAGGGTGCTGAGCATGGCATTGATTCAGATGGTTTTTTTTCCCTCACCGAGCAGCCTGAAAAAGTGGCCGTTGTTGGTGCAGGTTACATTGCCGTGGAACTTGCTGGTGTGTTGCACGCGTTAGGCAGCGAGTCACATTTATTAGTACGTAAAGAAAAGCCACTACGTGGTTTTGATGACATGCTAAGTGACACTTTAGTCGAGCAAATGGCGAAGCATGGCCCTACTTTACATACCATGAGCGTACCAACGCGTGTTGAAAAACATAACGATGGTAAATTAACTATTCATTTAGATAATGGTAAAAGCATTGGTCCGGTCGACACCTTAATTTGGGCTATCGGCCGTGAACCTGCGACTGACAATATCAATATTGAAGCAACGGGTATTAAGCTTGATGAACGTGGCTTTATTCCTACTGACAAATTCCAAAATACCAATGTTGATGGTATTTATGCTGTAGGTGACAATACTGGCCGAGCACAGTTAACGCCGGTAGCCGTTGCTGCAGGTCGTCGTTTATGTGAGCGTTTATTTAATAATAAACCGAATGAGCATTTAGATTATTCAAATATAGCTACTGTGGTGTTTAGTCATCCGGTGATAGGCACTGTTGGTTTGTCTGAGGCGGATGCTATTGCTGAGCATGGCGCTGACCAGGTTAAAGTTTATAGTTCTCAGTTTACGGCTTTATATCAAGCGATTACCGAAGATTATCGTGACCCAACAAGAATGAAATTAGTTTGTGTGGGTAAAGAAGAAAAAATAGTAGGCATTCATAGTATCGGTTTTGGTAGTGATGAATTATTGCAAGGCTTTGCTGTCGCGATGAAAATGGGCGCAACAAAAGCAGACTTTGATAACACGGTAGCTATTCACCCAACTTCTGCTGAAGAATTTGTCACCATGTAAAATAGCGATAAAGCATAGATAAATACTCAAACGTTAATTCGACGTAAGTATTTATAACAATGTTAATACTTAAGCCACATTCAAAATACTAACTGTTGTATTTTAATGTGGCTTTTGTGTATTTGTTAATAACCATATTGATAAAATGCTTGTGAGCACTGAATTAATTTTAACCCCTCAACCTTAGCGATTATTGTTTTACCACTTTAGGATCGGTGAGATTAAAATTGAATGCGTATATTGACAAATAAAAGTTATATTTTTAAGAAAAATAAAATCATCGAATTAAGCTAGCCCTTGCCAAATATAGCTTATGTTTTTTTGTTATTTCTAGGTGTCATAAAATGGTAAAAATAGTTTAATAATTGTCTGGTAATGGCGCAGTTTTCTGGTAATCTCTTAGCTCGCTTATTTCTATTGTTCGTTAATTGAACAAGTAAATCTAAGCTTGGACATTTATTTATCCACATAATATAAAAAAAATAATAAATATGTGAAAAGGATTTCTGCCTTACCTTTTTCCTTATAATACAAGCTGTTAAAATTTAGTTGCCGTAAAGTTCATCAGATCTTTAGGGTCTTTTCCTGTGCTTTTCAACATACTTATCCACAATTTTCGCTATTTTTGTGACTAAATATAATGAATAGCTAGAGAGAATTTGCCGATTATGGCATGCTTAGCCCATCTTTCCCCTAGTTATAAAATTATCATGCCAACTTCTGACCAATCACCGCTTATTTTAGTCGATGGTTCATCTTATTTATTTCGCGCATATCACGTGCCATATTTGCAAGCTTTATCAACATCAGATGGGCAACCTACAGGAGCCATTACGGGTGTCTTGAATATGTTCAGAAGTTTGAAAAAAGATTATCCCAACGGTAATGTTATTGCGATATTTGACGCGAAAGGTAAAACGTTTCGCAATGACATGTATCCAGAATACAAAGCTAATCGTCCGCCAATGCCAGATGACCTTCGCACGCAAATTGCGCCAATACATGACATCATTACCGCTATGGGTTTGCCACTATTAGTTGTCGATGGCGTTGAAGCTGACGATGTTATTGGTACGCTGTCTCATCAAGCAACGGCCTTAGGTATTGAAACGGTAATTTCTACCGGTGATAAAGATATGGCGCAATTAGTAAATCCACATGTGCGCTTAATAAATACCATGACTAATGTAGAAATGGATGAAGCCGGCGTTACTGAAAAATTTGGTGTTCGTCCTGATCAAATTATCGACTACCTTGCCTTAATGGGCGATAAAGTTGACAACATTCCTGGTGTTGAAAAATGTGGTCCTAAAACTGCCGTAAAATGGTTAACTGCATACCCGAGCTTAAAAGAAGTGATGGAACATGCGGATGAAGTAAAAGGCAAAGTGGGTGAGAATTTACGTACCGCGTTGGAGTTTTTACCATTATCTTATGAGCTTGCCACTATCAAACTTGACGTCGTACTTGAGCAAAACGTTGCTGAACTCAAACCAAGCGCACCAGATACCGAAACATTAAGAACATTATATAAGAAATACGAACTTAAGCGTTTGTTAGCTGACTTAGATGGTAGTGATAGCAAAGTAGAATCAGACACTACTGCAGCGAGCACTGTAGTTGCTGATTTACCAGCCGCCGTTGATAGCGAATACGATATTATTTTAGATAAAGCTAGCTTTACGACTTGGCTTGAAAAGTTAAAAACCGCTGAGCTATTTGCATTTGACACTGAGACCACCAGCGTTGATTACATGAAAGCTAAACTGGTAGGTTTATCATTCTGTATCGAAGTAGGTAAAGCAGCATACGTACCTTTAACGCATGACTATATTGATGCGCCAGAGCAGTTACCGCTAGATTGGGTGTTAGAACAGCTTAAGCCTTTATTAGAAAGTGAAACCGTATTTAAAGTCGGGCAAAATTTAAAATACGATGCCAATGTATTGTCACATTACAATATTACAATGCAAGGTATTCAATTTGATACCATGCTCGAGTCATATTGTTTTAATAGTGTAGCAACACGGCATAACATGGACGCCTTAGCGGATAAGTATTTAGGTTATCAAACCGTTCATTTTGAAGATATAGCAGGCAAGGGCGCTAAACAGCTGACCTTTAATCAAATTGATATTGATAAAGCTGGGCATTATGCCGCTGAAGATGCCGATATTACTATGCGTTTGCACGAAGCTATTTACCCACAATTAGCAAACATAAAATCACAACTATCCGTTTTTACCGATATTGAAATGCCACTATTACCGGTACTTGCTCGCATGGAGCAGCATGGCGTGTTAATTGATTGCGATATGCTAGCAGAGCAAAGCCAATCTATAGGTGTGCGTTTAGCTGAGTTAGAAATAGAAGCACATAACTTGGCCGGTAAAAGTTTTAACTTAAGTTCTCCTAAGCAGCTACAAGTTATTTTATTTGATGAACTTAAAATTCCAGTTATTAAGAAAACACCTAAAGGCGCTCCTTCAACCGCAGAAGAAGTGCTGCAAGAATTAGCATTAGATTACCCATTACCTAAAGTAATTTTAGAAAACAGAGGATTAAGTAAATTAAAGTCTACTTATACTGATAAATTACCGTTATTGGTTGGCGCAAAAACCAATCGTGTTCATACTTCTTATCATCAAGCCGTTACTGCGACTGGGCGATTATCTTCAACTGATCCAAACCTACAAAACATTCCAATTAGAAGTGAAGAAGGGCGCAAAATTCGTCTAGCTTTTATTGCTCCGCCTGAGCATAAAATTGTCGCTATCGATTACTCGCAAATCGAGTTACGCATAATGGCGCACTTATCTGATGATCCGGGTTTAGTTAAAGCGTTTTCAGAAGGTAAAGACGTACATAAAGCAACGGCAGCGGAGATATTTGCTGTGCCACTAGATGAAGTGACTAGCGATCAACGTCGAAGCGCGAAAGCGGTTAACTTTGGTTTGATTTATGGCATGTCGGCATTTGGTTTAGCAAAACAATTAAACGTTCCTCGCCATACTGCGCAAGCTTATATGGACAAATACTTTGAGCGTTATCCAAATGTTTCTCAATATATGGAAGATACCCGTCAAAAAGCGACAGAAAATGGCTATGTAGAAACCTTATTTGGCCGCCGACTTTATTTACCTGATATTAATGCAAAAAATGGTATGCGTAAAAAAGCAGCTGAACGTGCCGCTATTAATGCGCCAATGCAGGGAACTGCTGCTGATATTATTAAAAAAGCGATGTTAGATGTTGATGCTTGGATAGAAGAGAAAAACGACCCGAGAATTAAAATGACCATGCAAGTGCATGATGAATTAATTTTTGAGATTCACCAAGACATTGTTGAAGCAACAACCGCTACTTTAGTGGAAATAATGAATAACGCTATCACCATGAGTGTCCCGTTAATCGCAGAAGCGGGTATGGGCGATAACTGGGAGCAAGCACATTAATTACACTATTAACCTTCTATTGTTGAAAACGTTAATACGCATGTGAAATTAATTTAGCCTCAGCACGTTCTTATTTAATAACACCAAACGATCCCTTCGTGGTGTTGTTGTTTTTATAGGCCTCTATACAGAGGCCTTTTTTTTTGCTTTTTTTCATTTAAAGCCGAATACAGCGCTAATTTAGTGTGACAGCATAAATAAACTTAATATTTCGTTATTAAATTACCTTTTTATGTAAAATAATTACAAAATGTACTTTACATGCTTAGAGCTCTTACTCTATAATCATCTTGTTCCCAAATTTAACACTTGTTGTGATAATTTGCATTTTAAGCTTCCCCATATAGCTTTTGAGTCGATAACTTCGTTGTCGGCTTTTTTTTGCTTAAAATTTGAGTGATATCACTATTGAGGAAAAAAATACTAAAGAGGCTATTTTTGTGGTTTGTAATATTATTACAACAAAAGATTTAAACGAGTAGATAAGCCTGATTTTGACTAAACATTCGCAGAACTATAACCAGAGCCAACATCAGAGCTTTATTTAGTTTTATGAGAAAGCATAGTTAAGCACATGTTGAGATGGTCAACTAATGCCGAGCAGTGCTCAAAGTCGGTAAGTGAAATTTCTTTATCATGCTGAAAAACTTGTGCAGTAATAACGCCTATGGGTGTTTGCCCCACTTTTATAGGGCAAATTATCATCGAACCTTTAACAATGAACTCTGCAATTTCACCAGTAATATATTGATACCACTTAGCTTCTTGGCGATCTTTTATTAAAATAGCTTGGCCATTATCCATGGTATAACTAAAAACGTTATTACTACGTCCGAGTGTAAATCTAACTTTTTTATTCACGAGTTGGCTAGTAATGTCATAGGTAAAACGTGACTTTATAGCCTTTTTATCGTCAACAACTAAAAAGAAGCTGCAATGTTCAAAAGCAAATATTTTTGACATAGCCTGTAAAGTCAACCGAATGAATTCTGTTAAATCGGTAGATGACTTAATTAACTTATTAAGCGCTATATAAGTGCTGAGAATATTAATCTCTTTATTTGGATTCGGTCTTAAAACTTGATATTTATTACCCTTGAAATCGATATCTTTTGGCAATGGCTTAATATGTTTTATTAATGCTGTAGCACCGTAAGAGGTTAATAAATCATTCGCTTTTTCACGCATATGTTCAATTTTCAGCACCAACTGGCGAACACTTAAGCCCGTTAACTTCGCTATGTCAGCAAGAAGTTGTTGAAACTCTTCTGCGCTACCGCTTGGATTTGCAATCGTGTTACTGAGCTTGTCGGCAAAATATATTATTTGAACTTCAATAGTTCTACTTTTAGGCTTGTCTAACGCCTTTAGAAGTAAATCACTTAAGCTCCATGTTTTGACTAACTCAGTACTAAGTTGCGAAAAATCACAGCCAATTTCACTGATACACTTTTGCCTAAAGCTTTCTGTGGTCATATCATCGTATGCAATTAATTTTTCTGCAGACTCTCCACCCACTATCCAAAAGGCTGTTTCACCAATGCGATAAAGCATGGCGGCTAAATAAAGTTCTTCTTGAGTGTCTTCAGCATATTGTGGAGCCATCATCTTTGCTAGCAAACCAGAATAAAAGGAGCTAGCCATTGATTGTGTTAATTGGTGATAAACCGCAGGGTTAAGTTCTTTATTTGCTAAAAGACCTTCGACTAATTTAGAAGTAAGACAAATATTTTTTACTGCTCTAATGCCTAATATTACCGAAGCACGAGATACCGTGTTGACCTTGTTAACACTGAAGTGTTGTACGTTGTTGGCCACTTTTAGTAGGCATGATGAAAGAGATTGGTCGTGTAAAATTGCCTGACTTAATTTAGGTAAAGACGATTTGTCGTCATTATTAAATTTATCCAGCATTTTGGCGGTAGAGGTAATTGCAGGTAATTCACTTTTAGCAATAATATCAACCCAGTGCTCAATTGAGGTATGCGGTGCGTCTTTCATCTATTTGCTCCGAGCGTATTATTTCTGCTCAACTTAAAGCCATTTTAACGAGCGTAACACATTTTATAAGAAAGTAACTTATAACCCATCAGGCATTTATGGTTTAAAGGTTTTCGTTATGTGCTTTTATGCGCATGTGATTGTTAACCAGTTTTTAGCTATTTGATACGGCAGAAAATTGTGAAATAGCTTAATTACTGAACTTGGCTGTAGAATATTGTTACATTTATAATGCGATATCGGTGCTAATCTATTGTACTTATTATCTATTTAGTTAGTATTGAATTAGCTAAATATAATTGATGTATATAAAGGGGAATATTTTGAGTAAATGGATGCTACCGGTGTTATTAGCGGGTTTAACGGCATGTGAAAATACCAAACAAACAGAGTTTGCAGAATCACCAATAACGGTTTCTGGCGTAACGTTTGTTGAGCGTGTTGAAAGTAAAGCAGGTAAAACGGTAATCCCTTATCAAAAGTATGTCCTTGAAAACGGCTTAACGCTCGTATTGCATCAAGATAAGTCTGATCCGCTTGTACACGTTGATATGACCTACCATGTAGGTTCGGGCCGAGAAGATATTGGCAAGTCAGGTTTCGCACACTTTTTTGAGCATATGATGTTTCAAGGTTCAGAAAATGTCGCAGATGATGAACACTTTAAAATAGTGACAGAATCTGGCGGTACCATGAACGGTACCACTAACAGCGACCGCACGAATTACTTTCAAACGGTGCCAGCTAGCCAGCTCGAAAAAATGCTCTGGCTTGAAGCTGACCGCATGGGGTTTCTAGTTGATGCAGTAACTCAAGAAAAGTTTGAAATACAACGTGAAACGGTAAAAAACGAACGAGGTCAAAGCTACGAAAACCGTCCGTATGGATTATTACGAGAGCGCGTTGCTGAAGCTATGTATCCTGTTGGTCATCCGTATTCTTGGCAAACAATAGGCTATATTGAAGATTTAAATCGTGTAAACGTTAATGACTTAAAAGCCTTTTTCTTACGTTGGTACGGTCCAAATAATGCCACTTTAACCATAGGCGGCGATTTAGATGTTGCTGAAACCTTAGCGATGGTGAATAAATATTTTGGCAGCATTCCACGTGGTCCTGAAGTTAACATGCCAGCAAAACCACAATTTACCATTGACGCCGATCGCTATATTTCTATGGAAGATAATGTGCATCTGCCTTTAGTGTATATGTCTTATCCAACGGTGAGCGTTAGGCATAAAGATGAAGCTGCATTAGATTTATTGTCGAGTATTTTAGGCGGTGGAAAAACCTCATTACTGTATAAGAATTTGGTCAAAAATCAGTTAGCGGTTCAAGCATCAGTTAGCCATCCTTGTGCTGAACTCGCGTGTACTTTTAATCTTTTAGCTTTACCGCATCCGGCTTCAGGTAAAACCTTAACCGATATGGAAAAAGTCATTCGTGACACGTTACTTGAATTCGAAGCCCGTGGTGTTGAAGACGACGATTTAATTAAAGCCAAAGCTGAAATGGAAGCCGGCTTTATTTTCGGGTTACAAAGTGTTGCCGGCAAAGTAAGCCAACTAGCAGCGAACGAAACCTTTAAAGGTAATCCAAACTATATTGAACAAGATATCACCCGTTATGCCAATGTAACTAAAGCTGATGTTATGCGTGTTTATAAAAAATATATTAAAAATAAACATGGCGTGATCATGAGCATAGTGCCTAAAGGACAAAAGGCATTAGTTGCCGCCCAAGACAACTTTACACCTGCTGCGCGTGTTATTCCTGAGCTGACTGTTACCTCCGATACCGATCTACACGTGCGTAAAGCGACAGATAATTTTGACCGTAGCCTAATGCCAGTTACCGGTGCCAATAAAGCGGTTGATGTACCACAAATGTGGCGAGAAACTTTTGCAAACGGTATTAAGGTGTTGGCAACGCAAAGTAGTGAAACACCTACAACGTCAATGTTGATTAAAATCCCTGCGGGCCATTACTTTGAGCATAAAGACAAAGCCGGTACGGCAGCACTTTTAGCGGCAATGTTAAACGAGTCAACTACTCAGCACAGCGCGGAAGATATGAGTAAAGCCTTACAAAAACTCGGTTCTTCGGTAAGTATCTCAGCGGGTAATCAGTATTTGTCGGTTAATATAAATGCCTTAACTAAGCACATTGATGCCACACTCGCGTTAGTTTATGAAAAACTTACCAAACCAGCGTTCTTGCCAAGTGAGTTTGACCGTAATAAAAACAACGCTATTCAAGGTGCGATTAACGGTAAAAAAGATGCAGGTTATTTAGCTTCAAATGCATATCGCCAATTACTTCATGCGAACAACATTGCTGCAACCTCTAGTAATGGCTCAGAAGCCTCATTAGCGAATATTCAATTAGATGATATTAAAGCACTTTATCAACAACAATTTAAAGCTAAAGGCAGTGAAATAATACTGGTATCAGATTTAGATAAAAATAGTGTCTTGGAATCGTTAAGTATATTTAAGCCACTAACCGGTGAAGGAAAGTCGCTGTTATTAAACTTACCTGAATCTAAAGCAAAACGAGGCGTTATATATTTAGTCAATAAAGATAACGCAGCGCAATCGGCCATTCGCATTGGTAAGCGGTCACTTACTCAAGACGTTACCGGTGAATACTATCGTGCTTATCTGATGAACTTTCCGTTAGGCGGAGCATTCAATAGTCGCATCAACTTAAATTTACGTGAAGATAAAGGCTATACCTATGGCGCACGGTCTTACTTTTATGGCGATAAATTTTCTGGAACATTTACCGCTAGCGCCGAAGTACGTGCAGACGTAACCGATAAATCGATTGTTGAGTTTGTTACAGAGATCAAACGCTACGCTGAACAAGGTATAAGTGATGAAGAGTTAGCCTTTATGCGTAATGCGATTAATCAACAGGATGCCTTAAAGTATGAAACCCCTGGCCGTAAATTAGGATTTTTAGCGCAAATTTTAGAACATGGCTTAACGGCTGATTTTGTGAAAGAGCGTAATAATATTGTCGCGAACATTAGCAAAGCAGAGATTAATGCCTTAGCGAAAAAACACTTAAACTTAAGTGAAATGTTAATGGTAGTCGTGGGCGATGCTAAAACCTTAAAACCGCAACTAGAAGCGTTAGGCTACCAAGTCATTAATTACGAAATTTAGTTTAATTTATTTCAACTAGCTCAGCGTTTTGTATAAATCGACGGCTGCCGATTGGCAGCCGTTTTTATATGATAAATTATTGTCTGAATTCTGAACCGCCCAATCAAAAGCTAGATTTGCACTAGCAGCATTCCAAGAAGACTAAATGCTTGCTCAGGATAAAATATCCTAAACTACTATCACATCACATCACATCACTTCATATAACTTAACTACAAGAAGCTAGTTAATTGATGATAGCTAGCTTAATTCATTTGTTGATTTATCATTTAATTATCGTATTCTGATTAAATATAGATATTCGTTCATTTGCAGAGGCTGTTTTGAAAAAAATCGCACAAGGTTTTTTATTTTTTTATGTACTTTTTAGTCTATCAGGCTGTGTTGCGGTTACTGTTGTGTCAGCGGCGGTAAGTGTAACTACAACCGTTGTGGGTGGCGCTGTCGATGTTGTCGACACAGTTACCCCCGATATTATTGATGACGAAGAGTAACTAACAGGCGACGATAATAACGACAGAGATTTTGTGACTTAGTTGCTGTTAAAAAATTCAGACATATAGATTTGATAATGATTGTAGAGTGTTGATTCACTCTTTCCTTTCTACTTCAGTGGTCCTTTAATTGTTCACTTACCTAATTTAAGCCTAATTTAAGCCCAACTTAAGCCTAACTTAAGCCTAACTTAAGCCTAACTTAAGCCTAACTTAAATCCAACTTAACCTCAGCTAAAAATATAAACATAGCTAAACGCAATTAACGTACATCAAGTACCTTTAAAGGGTTTTTGTTTTGTAGTGGTTTCAGGGAAAAATGTGCAAGTAAATTGATGTGATTAACTTAACTTAACTTAACTAAGATAAACCTAAGCTGAGCCAAAAAAAACATAGCGTTGTCAGTCTTGGCACCGACAACGCTGATTAATAAACCCAGTACTGTTTCAGTTTAAGGCTTGCTTTGATATTTCGCTGGTGTGGTTTTATTGGGTAAAGTTGCTTTTAAAAACTCACGAATATCTTGATTCGATGCTTCTAAATCTTGATAGCGTAAATACATCATGTGGCCACTTTTATAGCCTTTAAATGAAAGTCTGTCTTTCATTTTTCCGCTTGGGTCGAGTTGCGATAAGGTATATTTAGCATCAAAATAATTAGTCGCCCCGTCGTAATAACCAGATTGAATCATTACGTTTAAATACGGGTTTTGTGCCATGGCTAAACGTAAGTTTTTACCGGTATTATTGTTAGTTCTATCCCACGGGTGCACATTACCAAACATATTATATTTAAGATCAGTTTTATAATTAAGCTCTTCACGTAAGTAGTAATTAATCGCAGGTGTAAAACTGTGCAACCAAGAGGTTAGCTCGGCGTTGTAATCAGGACGACTGCCAGTCACTTTTTCATCAATACCTAAATAACGTGAATCTAAACGGCCGACAGTTTGTTCGCGGTTACGCAGTATTTCTTTCCAAAAGTAAGAGGCTTCAATATCTAAATTATTACGCAGTACTTCTTGTAACGACAAGCCAGAATATCGAGCTACTTGTTTAGCGATGCGTAGTTTTTCATCTGCTGCAATAAAGCCACCTTTTGCAAGTGCAGGTAGGTATTGCTCAAGCGTGAACTTTTCAATTTCAGGCAATATTTCTAATAAGTCTTTATTTTGTAGGTCATCAGCCAGTGCTTTGTGATACCAGGCTGTTGCTGCGAAATAAGGTAAGCGGTTAGCTGATTTAACCGGTCCTTCACGTTTAATACCAATATCAGTAGGAGACACTAAAATAACGCCGTTTAGATACATCCACTGTCGAGACTGTAATTCTAACGCTAAGCCTGAAACACGTGTTGTTCCGTAACTCTCACCAATAAGATACTTAGGTGACTGCCAGCGGTTATTGCGAGTAACAAAGGTATTAACCCAATCAGCTAAGTACTTAACATCAGCATTTACGCCAAAGAACATTTCTTTTTGCTCAGCCTTTGATGGCATTTTGCCTTCTTTATTGGGTAAAACTCGTGAATAGCCTGTATTAACAGGGTTAACAAACACGATGTCAGCCGTATCTAAAATTGAAAACTCATTGGTTTTTACGCCGTAAGGTTGTAATGGAAAGCCTTCGCTATCTACATTAAGTACTTTAGGACCGGTATAAGCGACATGCATCCAAACAGAAGCAGAGCCAGGGCCGCCGTTAAAAGATATAAGTAAAGGACGAGCGGCTTTATCTTTTACTTTTGAACGTTGGTAATAGGTATAAAAAAGGCTGGCAATCGGGTTACCTTCTTCATCCCAAACTGGCTGTGTACCAGTGGTTGCGGTGTAATCAAACTTTTTACCATTAACTTTTGTGCTATGGCTACTGGTTTTGCTTTCATCAATAACAATTTTGCGCTCAAACTCTGCGTTTGCTATCGGCGATAACAATAAGAGTAAAGCTGTTAAGGTTATAAAGTGTCGACTTGTCATCAGAATATTCCCAATGTTAGGTGTGTTTTGCTGTATGTATATTGAGCCTACGACAGCAAAAAGAAAAAGTCATATTTAAAAGTTAGAACGAGTAATTATAGCGATTAATAACCGTTAACCTGATGAAAAAACACCTAAGTGCCTCGTTCTATAAAAGGATGGTTTAATGTTCGCAACGATTGAGATAAACAATAATTAAATGCTCGCCGGTTATAGCAACATTATTTGCTTCTAGGTCGGTTATTTTAATTAAATGCTGGCAAGGTAAGGTGATAACTTCCTGTGTGCTTTTAATGGACAGCGTTGCGTCTTTAAATAGACTGTAGATAAAACATAAGTCGCTTTTTTCTAGCATATGCTTGGTTATATTTTTTTGACAGCTGACGTTAGTATTAAACGCTGAGGTACGGGCAATAATATTAAAGTCAGTTATTTCATTGGTATGTAAGTTGCCAACGGTTTTATTGCCACCATCAAACGTGGCAACATCGAGTAAATTTTTTAGTCGATCAATTTTGTTATCGTTGTGTTGTAAGTTAATGCCATCACCGTCAATTAAAATTAAGTTACGAGTATAGCCAGTGAAGTTTGAAAAAATACCGTTTTCCACTACGCTTGCCATACTTAAGCGCCAGTCAAAATTATCTAAAGTTCCACCAGGGTTTATCGCCATTTCAACCGTTTCGCCTTTACCGTTTTTCCAAGGTACGGTTTTAAATTGTGAAGGTTTAATAATGTCGATCATATGAGGCATCCTGAATAAAAAAGCGAATAAAAACATGTGTCGATAATAGCGCGAAATTTCTTAATATGCCTGCGATAAGTCATGTTTAATAGCGACTATTTTCGCTAAAGACATAACTTGTTACGTATTGTATAAACTTATAACAAAAAATTAATTGCCTAACAAAAGTCGCATTGATAGCATGCGCACTTTCCAATTTGATTTAATTTTTGTTTAATAATAAAAGGATATTATTGTGTTTAAAAAATCACTCATTGTACTTTCTTTAGTTGTATTACCTTTAACGGCCTCTGCTAACTGGTCGGCGGGTGCAGGCTATGCAAACTTATCAGATGACGACCTTTCTTTAGGTGTTATCTTTGGCTCAGTTGCTTATGAATTTGCTCAAGAGGGTAGTAAGTTATCTTTTATACCTGAATTACGTTTAGGTACGGGTATTTCTGACGATAATATGGGCGGTATTAAGCTTGAAGTTGAAAGGTTCACAACACTTTCTGTTCGTGGTCAGTATAACTTCGATAATGGCTTTTATGCTTATGCCATGCCTTCTTACGCTAATATAGATGCGAAAGCTACTTTCAGCGGTAATAGCTACAGCGACGACGAATGGGAGTTTGGTTTTGGTGCTGGTGTAGGTAAAAAACTGAACGAAAAAACCAGTGTTGAAGCTTCATTTGAAAATTACGACGGACTAGATGTTTTCACTGTTGGCTTTAAATACGCTTTTTAGGTTTTTAAACTCTACTTGATTACTGAAAAGGGAAGCCATAGCGCTTCCCTTTTTATATGCCTAACGTAAATAACTATATATTTACGTTAGGCATTACATTCAACGGCTAAAATCAACCAACTTAAAACATATGGAATGAAAGCGCTTTGAGCGTTAATAACCTTAAAATGCTCAGCGTTAATTTACCAATGTAACCTAAACCATGATAAAAAAATCCAAGATCAAAAAAGCAGTGATAAACACTGCTTAATTTATACGTTTAAGTGCGAATTAACTCGCAAACGCTATTACTTCAAAGACGACATATACTGCGATAGCGCAGCAATTTCATCATCAGTTAAATTCGCCGCAACACCTTGCATCATGCCGTTAAGATCATTATTACGTGAGCCATTACGAAATTTTTCTAATTGAATTTTTAAGTAGTCAGCATTTTGGCTAGCTAGAGCAGGGAAACCAGCACTTGGCATGCCTTTACCGTTAATACCATGACAAGCAACACATGCAGTAACTTCCATTTCTGCGTTGCCGCCTAAGTAAAGTTTTTTACCTAAAGCGTTTGCCTTGCCAGTACCTGCGGTTATTTTTTGGCTAGCATAAAATGCAGCAACGTCAGCCATATCTTGTTCGCTAAGTGCCATTGCCATGCCACCCATTACTGGGTCAACACGACCAGATTTACCACCTGAGGTCATGCCTTGTTTAAATTCAACTAGCTGTTTTACTAAGTAATTAGCGCTTTGGCCTGCTAATTTAGGATACATAGGTACAAGGCTATTGCCGTCAGAACCATGACAAGCAGCACACATTGCTGATTTGTTTTTACCTGCTTCAGCGTTACCTTCCGCTGCATTGGCGGTAATGACTGCACTTAATCCTAATAAAATAGTAATGATAAATTTTTTCATTGGTTTAGTCTCTGCTTGTCGTAAACACGATAAAGGTTTACGGCTAAAATTTGTTAAGGTATTGCTTCTGCATTCTACACGAATTTAATGATTGTGAAATAATGAGGTGAAAAAAATCAATTAAATGTCTCATAACTCACCGTATAAAAACAAAAAACCGCAATTAATGCGGTTTTTATCAATAGCTTTAGGTTAACGCTATTTCATTGACGCCATGTATTTTGCAAGCTCAGTCATATCGCTATCTGAAAGCTTAGAAGCAACACTTTGCATCATGGTATTGTAATCGTTATTACGCTCACCTTTTTTAAAGTTCATCAATTGCGCTTTAAGGTACGATTCGTTTTGACCTGCAATCGTTGGAAAGCCAGCTTTATTCATGCCTTTACCGTTAGCACCGTGACATGCAACACAAGCCGTGATTTTGCGCTTAACGTTACCACCAAAATACAGCTTTTTACCGATGTCAGAACCAGCTGACTCTGCCGTTGCTATTTTTTGTGCGGCATAATAACTCGCAATTTCTAACATGTCTTGATCGCTTAACGCTGAGGCCATTGGGCCCATAACTGCGTTTTCACGTGTTCCGGCTTTAAATTCTTGTAACTGCTTTATGAGGTAATCAGCACTTTGACCAGCAAGTTTAGGGTAGATAGCAACAGGACTGTTACCGTCAGCGCCATGACAAGCAGCACAAGTGGCTGATTTAGCTTTACCTGCAATTACTTCAGCAGTAATTGGTGCTGCAGGCGTTACTCTGCGTGGTACTACGTTTGCTACGGCAGCGGGGTCAGCAAAATAAGCGGCCATATCGGCAATGTCATCGTTGGTCATATTGCCAGCAAATTGATTCATTGCGTAGTTGTTACGACTTTTGTTTTTAAAGTTCATTAACTGTTTAGCAATATACTCTGGGTGTTGATTAGCTAAATTAGGGTAAATCAGTACTTCGCTATTACCTTCATTGCCGTGACAACCTATACAAGAGGCAATATTTCGAGAAGGATCGCCAAGTTCATATAAGCTTTTACCTGCTGCTGGGCTAGGTATATAGGCTGCAGGGGCAGCACTTCCTGTTGAACCAGCATCAGCAGAGTCGCCACCTTTGCTTGAACCATCGTGCGGTAAACCTGAAAAATATGCCGCTAAGTCAGCCATATCTTGTTCAGATAAAGGTGCTGCCATTGGACCCATTAATGGGTTTTTACGATCACCCGATTTAAAAGCCTGTAACTGTTTAACAATGTAATCAGCATGTTGACCTGCTAAGTTGGGAAATGTATCGCTAGCGCCAATACCGTTAGAACCATGACATGCAGCACAAGTTGCTGCTTTAGTTTTGCCTGCATCAGCATCGCCGGATGCAGCTACAGCAAAATTAATACTCAGTAGTGTTAAAATCAAAGAAGTTAAAATATGTTTCATAACTAAACTCTCAACATGCTTTTGTGTTTTTTATTGAATGCATTCAATAAGCCGGAAAATCGGCAACATCATACACCATTAACGCACTTTAGAGGTGTTTTTAGCTAATTTTTTTAGCAAAAATTGAATACAATTGCATCTTTAATGTGAAAAAACGATATAATGCCGTTTTTACTTATACAGTTGGATCTAAACTTGTCATCTACAGCCATTCATCTTAGCAAAGCGACCTTTACACTTAGCGCACCCGATATCCGTCGTTTACCCGCAGATAGTGGTATTGAAGTGGCATTTGCAGGTCGCTCTAACGCAGGTAAATCAAGTGCGTTAAATACATTAACTAATCAAAGAAGCCTTGCGCGTACCAGTAAAACCCCTGGCCGTACTCAACTGATAAATATTTTCGAAATTGCCGAAAATAAGCGCTTAGTTGATTTACCCGGCTATGGCTTTGCCAAAGTACCCATGGAAATGAAAAAAAAGTGGCAAAAAGCATTAGGTGAATACCTAGAAAAACGCGAATGCCTTAAGGGTTTAGTTATATTAATGGATATACGGCATCCGTTGAAAGATCTTGATATGGACCTTATTCAATGGGCCGCAGACGGTGATCTACCTGTGTTAGCGTTGTTAACAAAAAGCGATAAGCTTTCTCAGGGTAAAGTCAGTGCACAAGTACTTGCCGTTAAAAAAGAACTCGCAAAATTAAACGCTGATATTAAAGTGCAGGCGTTTTCGTCATTAAAGCGCAGTGGTTCAGAACAAGCAGATAAAGTTATTTGTGATTGGTTTCAAGATGAAAATATTCAAGCGTTAAATGAGCTTAGCGATGAGCCGTTAATCGAAGAATAATTACCACATAATTGATTATACAAGCGCCTCGAATTATCGGGGCGTTTCTATTTTATAAGTTTTATCTTTTGAACTCGTTAGTCAATTTAATATCAATGTTGAAAGACCAACAGGTTACTTTTTCGAAAAATTGATAGCTGAATCGTTTAACTTTTCATGGTTTACATGTTGAGTAAAACGCTGCAATAACAGCGTTAACTTTGGGTGAATGTAACGTTGGCAAAAAGGACGGTTTGGTGAGCTATAAAGGTAATCAGTAAGCTCGATTTTGTTGGCTTTAAACGCACAAAAGGTCAGAACCTGAGTTATAATTTTTTCATTAAAATCGGTTTGTAATTGGCGTAAAACTATATCAACTTTACTCGCCTGTTCAGCACTATAAGTATAAATAGCAGAGCGATATTTGTGACGCATTGAGTGATCAGCAGTACACGCATGTGTATGTAAATGTATGCTGACCAAATTAGCGAGTGAAATAACATCAGGCTCAAAATATACCTCAATAGCTTCAGAAAACTGACTATTTGAACCAGATGAAGATATCCAGCCTTGATTGATTTTAACAATGCCGTTCAAAGATGCAAAAACACCTTCGGTACACCAATGACAACCACCACCTAAACCTACTTTACTTATTGCCACTTTAGCCTCACTGTTCAGGCAGTACCCAATCAGCTCTTGGAAAATGGCAAGTGTAACCATTTGGCACGCGTTGTAAGTAGTCTTGATGCTCAACTTCAGCTTGCCAAAAATCGCCAACTGGTTCAACTTCAGTAACCACTTCACCCGGCCACAAACCAGAAGCATTAACATCAGCAATGGTTTTTATCGCCATGGCTTTTTGCTCTTCACTAATATAATAAATAGCGGAGCGATACTCACTGCCTAGATCATTGCCTTGTCTATTTTTTGTAGTAGGATCATGTATTTGAAAAAATAATTCTAAAATTTTTCGATACCCGATCACAGTATTATCAAAATAAACTTCAATACCTTCTGCATGATTACCGTGATTGCGGTAAGTGGCATTTTCAACATCACCACCGGTGTAACCCGCACAGGTTTCTGTAATGCCAGGCAATCGGCGAATTAAATCTTGCATACCCCAAAAACAACCACCGGCTAGTACGGCTCGTTCAATGGTCATATGTTATCCCTCTACTTGTGGTAAATACGCTTCATAGCCTTCATCGATCATATTGTCACGGTGAATAAATTTGAGTGAAGCAGAATTAATGCAGTACCTTAAGCCACCTTGTGCAACCGGACCATCGGTAAATACATGGCCTAAATGACTATCACCATGTGTAGACCGAACTTCTGTTCTCACCATGCCATGAGTATCGTCGGTAAGTTCATTTACATTGGTATTTTCAATCGGTTTGCTAAAACTTGGCCAGCCACAGCCAGCGTCAAACTTATCTGCTGAGGCAAACAATGGCTCTCCTGAAACAACATCAACATAAATTCCAGGTGCGGTGTTTTCTAATAGCTCACCAGTCCAAGGGCGCTCAGTGCCGCTTTCTTGTGTAACTCTATATTGTTCAGCGGTTAAGCCCGCAATAGCATCGTTTGATTTTGTATATTGAGACATAAGAACTCCTCATTGTTTGATGACGATTAATAATTTATTAAAGCAATAAATGAATGAAATATTATCTTGTACATTACTGCTTAACAATAGACCGGAAAGTTAAGTATTAATTCGTCAATGTATTGAAACTATATTGAGTAAAATTTCCATATAACAAGGTTTACAAGCGTTAATACTTGTCGAAGTAAATAATAGATCATTATAAGTAAGTCTTAATAACATTAAAGAATCGCGTTAATTCCAGTATAAATCAGCCTAAAAATATATAGCTGCTATATTTAATGGGCGATAATCGCAAATTCGAGTTTACTTAGAAGTAAGTTGTTTAGTAGGCCTTGTCGAAACATTACAAGGAAAGAAAAATGAATTTTAAACTTACCATAGCATTAATAGTCACTATTGCCGCTTTTAACGCGCATGCCGAAAGTTGGAATAAACAACAAACCGAAGTGTGGGATGTTGTTTTAGCTTCGTATGAAGATATAGATAAACGTGATAACAACTGGACTGATAAATGGGTCACCGAAGACGCCATAGTTTGGGGCAACAGTACACCAATGCCTCGAACTAGAAGTGCAATAAAACGCTGGGAAAACTTTAGTCTTGGAGATGGAACCATCAATAATGTTGCAGAGTATAGCCCAACTGCAATTGTTGTACATGGCGACACCGCCGTTGCTCATTATTACTATTCTAATGGCACTACCTCAAAAAAAGGCGATCAAAAAATTACTCATGGTCGCTGTAGTGATGTGCTAGTAAAAGATAAAAAATCATGGAAGTTTGTCTCTTGGCATTGTGCAGACGAGCATAAAAAGCATTAACAGCTTATTAGGTAGTCTGAATAAATTTTTCAAGAGACGGTTGATGTCGAATTTTAGGCATAAAAAAACCGATGGCTAAATTGGCCATCGGTATAGAAGCTTGGGGAAGCTAGAATTCAAAATTATTACAACAGGTCTCAAAAGAGAACGAAGTAATTATAGAGTAACCACTCTATAAAAGTAAAGCCTTTACTCTAAAAAAGTTAAAGTTAATTATATTTGGTGTTTTTTTATGTGTGTGTGGAGGTGTCATAAATAATGAGAATGGTGTCAATAAATGAGAATATCCGAAGTGTGACTGCGCATAATGTTTGAGACTACCAATCACTAAATGAGATTGGCTTCTAATGATCACTTTTGCCACAAAGAACTAATTTACGAATAAAAGTCATCCCGCCTAACGATCACTTTTATACGAAACCGGACGTTAGCCTTGGCTTACCTAACCACTTAATAATATGAGAATAATAACTATTTACTCATTAAATAACAAAACTCTTCCAGTACAGGTTTCAAGCTTACAGCTAACAAAAAGCCTCACAAACACGAATCATCAGGTCACAAGGATGCGAGGCTAATTCTCATCCAAATGGTACACCAAATACTACCCTTTGGAACAGCAGACATTTTAAGCTGAAACAACATACGCATAACGGTGAAACAAGGTATCTTTTAATGATCTGTATTTTAATTAATATGTGTAAAATTAATGACCAACAAAATGTTCAGTTGTCTGATCATGACCAAAGCAGCAGTCAATCGCCAACGCCTATTTCAGAGGAAAAAGTCGAGATTAGATCCACGCTTTGATTATCTTTTTAACTGAACTTCTTCTATGATCATCTAAAATATTGATGGAGTTCAGAGCATGAATACAGTCGTTAAAAACTGGCACATCGTGTCTATTTCTGAAGGTGAAGAATTGATCGGTAAAATTTTATGGGGTATCTGTGTCGATGACATGACATACCGATTCGCTAAAGGCGATTACATTAGTACACCAAAAATAGTAAAAATCTCAACTCACAACCAGCTAATCAAAACTGCCAGTGGTAGCCTTTATCAAGTTATTGGCGAAGGCCAAAAATCTCAGGTGCAGATGAAAGACTTCGAACTCCTTCGCCACGGCTTCAGTCCTAAGCAGATCACCCAATTGAATTTGGCACCAAACGATTTTTTTCATTAACTCAATCAAGTGAGAGCTTATCATGCCAACCCGAACAATTGATTTTCACAATGCCGATTGCTCAGCCTGCCATAAAAAACATGTCGATATCAGAACTGAAATAGTTGCAC
>NZ_JACGWF010000008.1:0-72665 GCF_014077595.1 Colwellia sp. 6M3
AACCTATATTGTTACAGCTAAGAATAAAAAAGGAAGTTAAATGTCAGATGCTCATACAGATTCGTTAGAGTCAAATACTGCTCAACAATCATTACCAGAAAAATTCGCACCCATTACTGTAGCTGAACGTATCGATGCCATGGACATTCTTCGAGGCTTAGCCCTCGTGGGCATTCTTTTAATGAATATTGAGTGGTTCAGCCGTGCATTGACTAATTTAGGCTCTCAAGACACTAGTTTAACCGGGTTAGATCATGCAATAGGTTGGTTGATAAGATGCTTTGTCGAAGGTAAGTTTTATAAATTATTTGCTTTACTCTTTGGTATGGGCTTTGCGGTAATGCTGATCAGAGCAAAAGCCGCTGAACGACCTTTTGGTGCTTGGTTTTCTCGCCGAATGCTGGTACTCATTGCCTTAGGTATATTTCATATGGTGTTTTTATGGGGTGGTGACATTCTTCATGATTATGGCGTTGCAGGCCTATTACTTTTAGGCTGGGTTACTTTATTGCAAAAGCCACGCTTTAAAAAATATGACAACCCTAATTCATTCTTTAAACTATCCATAGTTTGGTTGTCAGTTCCCATATTGCTCACAGTAATGGGCGGTATAAGCTTTGGCTTATTCAACGATAATAATGACTTAACAACCCAGTGGCAGGAGCAAATTCAAGTAACTGAACGAGTTAATGCCATAAAATTAGAACATGAGACCTTACTACAGCAAAAGACTGAAGCACTCGCTGAGGTCACGGCAACAGAGCGACTAGTTGAATCTTCAACCATGCCTGAAACCAATATCACGAATACCATGCAAGAAAACATTGCTGTTACCGACAGTGTAAATATTAATGATGAGCTCGCGACAACTTCTGACACAAATAAAGACAATAGCACCGAGCTTACGGCGGAAGATTTAATTGACCTTCAAGCACAAACCATCGTAGATCAACAACTAGTCATGCAACAGGAAGTGGACAAAGAAATTACCGCTTTTACAACAGGTAGCTACTGGCAAGCAACAGAGTTTCGCCTAAACTTTACGTTGTTTATGTTGATGTTTACTTTGCCCTTTGCTTTTACCATGCTACTCCCCATATTTATTTTAGGTTATTGGCTAGTATCTAGTGGCATTATGCAAAACTATCATCAACATGCTAACGCATTCAAAATCATGGCTTATGTCGGTGTTGGCTTAGGGGCGATACTTGAAGTATCAGGGCTTTTAGTGGCTCAACACCCCGCCGCAATAGAAATAATGGTATTACAAGGAGTTGGAGAAGCTTTATTTTTTATTGGCCAATTTGTCATGACAGTAGGATATTTTGGTTTGGTCATGCGTTTGCTTACCCATGAGAAATGGCAGAAACGTTTAGCTGTATTTGCCCCAATGGGCAGAATGGCCTTAACCAATTACATTATGCACTCTATCGTTTTAACCAGCATTTTTTATGGTTATGCCGGCGGCTATTTTGGAGAGATATCTCGAGCACCACAAATGCTGCTAGTGCTCGCCATTATTATTTTCCAACTGTTGTTTTCACGTTGGTGGCTAAGTAGCTACGCTTTTGGGCCATTAGAGTGGTTATGGCGCTGTTTATCCTATAAAAAACTACAACCTATGCGTATTAAATAACTGTTGTAGAATAAGGCCTTTTATTTAAGGCCTTATTCCTGATGCTATTGTGCGTTTATCTTGGCTTCTAATTCAGCCACTTTCGCTTCAAGATCAGTTAACTTTGCACGGGTTTTGATTAACACCTGTGTTTGTACATCGAACTCTTCACGAGTAACCACGTCAAGTTGTGACAATTTTCGCTGTAAAACAACTTTAGTTTTATCTTCCATTTCATGAGCAAAGTCTTTTAAGCCCATAGGAATTGAGTCAGTTACCTGCTTTGCTATCTCTTCTATTTTTTTAGCGTTTATCATATGTCACTTTGTATTGGTCAACTATAGCGCTATTGTATGCGGTTTTAATAAAAATATCTTCTTTAGAGCGACAAGAAATTACCTAAGTAAATTTAAAGTTTATGTTGTCTTGCTATAAAAACAGGTAAAATCTACGCCCGATTATTTTATCCATTATTTGAGTTACAACGTAGCAATGAAATTAAACCCTGGTCAAAATGAAGCAAAAAAATATGTTGATGGTCCGTGCCTTGTATTGGCAGGGGCAGGCAGTGGAAAAACTGGGGTTATTTGTCAGAAAATTGCATACCTAATTCAAAATTGTGGCTATAAAGCAAAAAATATTGCCGCCGTAACCTTTACCAATAAAGCCGCACGTGAAATGAAAGAGCGTGTGGTAAAAATGATGGATAAATCGCAAACAAGGGGGTTAACCGTTTGTACGTTTCACTCTTTGGGCTTAGACATTATTCGCAAAGAATTGAAAACATTAGGCTACAAGCCTGGCTTTACTCTATTCGATGATCAAGACAGCTTAGCTTTACTGAAAGAGCTTACCCAAGAACAACTTGATGGCGATAAGGACTTAATCAGTAAACTCCAAATGATGATTTCAAATTGGAAAAATGATTTGCTCTTACCTGATGCGGCCATTAAGCATGCTAGTGATGCAGACTCCCTGCAATACGCAGAGTTTTATGCCATGTATCAAAAACACATGAAAGCTTATAACGCGCTTGATTTTGATGACTTGATTTTAATTCCAACACTATTAATGCGTAATTACCCTGAAGTGCGTGAACGTTGGCAGAAAAAAATTCAATACATGCTAGTAGATGAATATCAAGATACCAATGCCAGCCAATATGAATTAGTTAAGCAAATAACAGGCGAGCAAGGTTTATTAACCGTGGTAGGCGACGATGACCAGTCAATATACTCATGGCGTGGTGCTAAACCACAAAATTTAGTGTTATTAGGTGAAGATTACCCAAACCTTAAGCTGATAAAACTTGAACAAAACTACCGCTCTAGTGGTCGTATTTTAAAGTGCGCGAACACACTGATTGCCAATAATCCTCATGTTTATGATAAAGCATTATTTAGTGAACTAAATTACGGTGTTGAACTGCGGGTACTACAAACTAAAAATGAAGACCATGAAGTCGAGCGTGTTGTAGGCGAATTAATTGGACATCGATTTTTAAATAAAAGTAAATTTAAAGATTATGCCATTCTTTATCGCGGTAATCATCAGTCACGCTTACTTGAAAAAGCATTAATGACGAACAGAATACCTTATAAAATCAATGGTGGTACCTCATTTTTTTCGCGTTCTGAAATAAAAGATATGATGGCTTTTTTAAGGGTGTTAGTGAATCCCGATGACGATAATGCTTTTTTGCGTATTGTGAATGTTCCGCGCCGAGAAATTGGACCTACCACATTAGAAAAATTGGGTAGCTACGCTAATATGCGACAAATTAGCATGTTTGCTGCTAGTTTCGAGTTAGGTTTAGAGCAGCACTTAACCGGTAGAGGCTTGATCAGTGTGCAACGATTTAGCCGTTGGTTAGTGGAAACAGCGGATCATGCGGAGCGTGGTGAAACATCAGCGGTATTGCGCTCAATGGTGCGTGAAATTAATTACGAAGATTGGCTATACGATACCTCACCTAGTGCAAAAGCGGCAGAAATGCGCATGAAAAACGTCACACAATTATTTAGCTGGGTAACACTAATGCTTGAAGGTGAAGACGATGAAGAGCCAATGACCTTAGCGCAAGTTGTTACCCGCCTGACCTTGCGCGACATGATGGAACGAAATGAAGACGAAGAAGATACCGACCAAGTACAATTAATGACATTACATGCTTCTAAAGGATTAGAGTTTCCTTATGTTTTTCTCATTGGCATGGAAGAAGGTTTATTACCGCATCAAACCAGTATGGATGAAGGTAACGTTGAGGAAGAACGTCGTTTAGCTTATGTAGGCATTACCCGTGCTCAGCGCGAGTTGATATTTACTTATGCAAGAGAGCGCAGACAGTTTGGTGAAGTATCTCGCACAGAAGCCAGTCGATTTTTACATGAACTACCCCAAGATGATTTAAGCTGGGAACTAACACAAACGAAACAAAGCATAGAAAAAAAGCAAGAAACGGCTAAGATGGGTGTAGCAAATTTACGCGAGATGCTAAAACAAAAGAAATAACATAAACTATGGTCGTATTACATTATCTATTTGAATTATAAAATAGATTTTTCTATATTTAAGCATGATAGTAATTCAGATTTTTGTTAGAAAGTTTCAGCTTATTAGGAATATTTAATGACACAGCGTTCAACAGCAGAAAAAATGCTACTGATATTAAGTGCATTTGCCTTTATCACCATTTCACCATTCGTATATTTTCGGTGGATTGAAGGTGATATGGTCATGGCCGCGATTGATGCAATACTGGTAGTCGTCACGGCTATCTTTTTTGTTTTTGTTTTCAAAACACGAAAAGTTAATACCGCTAACCTGATTTTATCGAGTGTTTTTTCTATCTCTATTGTAACAATCGTTGCAATTCGAGGGCAGTCTCACCTGTTTTGGTTGTATCCATGTATGATCGCATTCTATTATATTTTACCCGCGAGACCTGCAGGTATCATTTGCTTTATCGCTATATTGCTCATTGCGGCAATAATATTCCCAATGACGACTACATTAGAGTTCTTAACTATCATTAGTACTTTGTTTCTAACCGCGTTATTTTCTTATGTCATTTTTAGTAATTACAACAAAACAAACAAAAAGTTAGCATTATTGGCCAGTATTGACCCGTTAACATCATCGGGAAATCGACGAGCCTTAGATTTAAAACTTGAAAAAATTCTTGAAGATCAAAAACGAGAATCTTCTAAGGTCTCATTATTATTATTAGACTTAGACCACTTTAAAAAAATTAATGATAATTACGGTCATGCTAACGGCGATATAGTATTAGTTGAATTAGTAGAATTGATTCAAAAACATACCCGCTCTCTTGATGACTTATATCGCTATGGCGGAGAAGAGTTTATTATTCTTCCGTTAAAGGTTGATTTACTAGAGGCAAAACAAATTGCTGAAAAACTAAGAGCCATTATTGAACAATCAACTTTTGCTGAAAAAATTTCTGCAACCGTTTCAATCGGTGTTGCCCAATATCGAGCGGGTGAAACAGCAGAAACTTGGATCAGCAGAGCAGATACTGCACTTTATGTTGCTAAAGATAGTGGACGTAATCGTGTGGTTGCTGAGACAGAAGTGACAGATGAAGCTATTGCAGCAAAGTCTGTTGAAAAAACACGTAGCTAGGGTAAATAGCCGAGCTACATGCGTTTATTCTTATTCTTTTATGACTAAAATCGCTTGTCGATTTTGTAAATGTAAGCCATTAAAAAATTTCAACAACGTATCATCATTACACGTTCTAAAGTGCTTATGTTCTGCTTTTCTAAAAAATGCACTTAGCTCATGTTTGCTTAAAGTTAATTCCCCAGCATCAAGTAAAGCGATAATATCTTCAGCCTTTAATTCGAGAGCAATTTTCACTTTATTAAAGACAATATTATTATTTATCGACTGATCCAACTGCGCTACTGTTCCTTCTTTTGCTCCACGATACTCAATAATTAAACCATCAAGAAAACTGGCTAGATTATTATCTGCGATACGAGCAAAAGCTGTTTCACCATTTTTTCGGAAAAAGTTGTCTATTTCTTCATCTGTTTTTGGACATTGTGCCTGTTGAAAAATAGCGGCTATTTTTTCATTACTTAAAGTAAATATATAACGAATATGGTGTAAAACTTCGTTGTTAGTCATAATTATTCCTGTTTAGATATTCTATTTTCTACTTAACAGCAGCGCTAAGTACTGAACTCAGCGTTGCAATAACGAATGCTTACGTTATCAAGTAAAGCTAATGGTCAAGCAAATAGCGAGTGTGGCTATAACAACCAGTTTTGTCATTTGCTTGCTGTGTTTTTGTTGCTGCGACTGAATCTGTTTAAGTGACATTAATTGCAGACGTTGTGCTTCTCGATTAGTTTTTAAGTAATCGTAGACTAGATCAGGTATTTCCGGCAGTTTCTCATTCCAAAATGGTAAGTTGTCTTTTACCTTTTTATATACGGCTTTAATGCCCATTTGCTCTTTAACCCAGTTTTCTAAAAACGGTTTAGCCGTTTGCCAAAGATCTAGCGCTGGATAGAGTTGACGACCTAAGCCTTCAATATAAAGCAGTGTTTTTTGTAATAACACTAACTGAGGTTGTACTTCCATATTAAAGCGGCGTGCGGTATTGAAGAGATTAACTAACACCTGACCAAATGAGATTTCGGATAACGGTTTATTAAATATAGGTTCGCAAACCGTGCGGATAGCAAACTCAAATTCATCGACACTGGTGTCACTAGGTACCCAGCCAGAATCAACATGTAGTTGCGCCACTTTACGATAGTCACGATTAAAAAAGGCGACAAAATTTTCGGCTAAATACCGTTTATCTTCACGATTTAACGTGCCAACAATGCCATAATCAATGGCAATCCAAGTAGGATCCGCTGGGTTTGTTGCATTAACAAAAACATTGCCAGGGTGCATGTCGGCATGAAAAAAACTGTCACGAAACACTTGTGTAAAAAAGACTTCAACACCACGCTCAGCCAGCAATTTCATATCAACATTATTTGCTTGTAAGGTGTCAACTTCGCCAACACCAATGCCGTATATTCGCTCCATAACCATGACGTTTTTCGAACAATATTCGCTATAAACTTCAGGTACGTAAAGTACTTTATCGCTGTCTCGACCTTGACTAAAATTGCGCTTTAATTGGATAGCGTTACCCGCTTCACGGTTTAAATCTAATTCTTCTAAAATTGTTTTTTCGTATTCTGCGACCACTTCAACGGGTCTTAAACGCTTGCCGTCAGGTAACCAGCGAGCAACAATCTTTGCAAAAACAGACATAACATTAATGTCAGCTAAAATTGTTTGGGCAATATTGGGTCTTAAAACTTTCAATACGACTTCTTGTTCATCGTCTGCATTTATCATGGTAGCCGTATGAACTTGAGCAATCGAAGCTGACGCGAGCGGGGTTAGATCAAAATCTTTAAAATAAGCCTCAAAAATTTCAGCTCCCATGGCAGCAATAATAATTTTTTCAGCTTCTTCGCCAGCGAAAGCGGGTACTTTGTCTTGCAGTAAAGTCAGCTCATTAGCGAAATCTTCAGGTAGTAAATCACGACGAGTAGAAAGCATTTGGCCAAACTTAACAAATACCGGCCCTAATGACTCTATCGCTAATCTAAAACGCTGAGCTTTAGGCTTATCCCGATGTTTGTTACGAAGCCAAAACAATGAGCTACGTGCTATTTTTATATACCACGGCAAATATTTTTCCGGTAAAAGCTCATCAAGGCCATACTCAAGAAATGTTTTTACTATCTTGTATAAACGTTTGCTACTCACCACAGGCCCTTATGAAGTTTTGTCTATGTGATTAATTAAGCCGTCAATACGTTGGCTTAAATTTGAAACTTGTTGCTCAACAGCATCCACATCACGACTAAAATAACTTAATTCTGCAGATGTAATCATTAAGCGCTTTTCATGAACCAGCCACTCGCTAGCATCGGCTTGAATTTGTTGAGATGCGAAACTTAACTTGTTGCGTAATTGACGTCCAAATTGACCAATTTTATAAGCTGGAATATCACCAATACGCTTGGCTAATTCACTTTGCCAATCAATATCAAGTGTTTGAGCAATATCAGCAAAACGTTGGGCAACTTTTAAATCACCCTGAATGTCGAGTTTTTCATTTCTAATTAACTGCGTAAGTTGCTGCTCTTTTTGTAACTCAATCAAGGTACTAACACTAGTAACTATGCAACAGTCATAGTGCGATTCGCTAGCGGTAACGTGAACTTTTTCATGATTTACAGTAAAGCTTAAAGGAAATGGTAATTCTGCTAGCTTCACAACCAGTGTTTTTTCAGATAACGGCTTTAATGCTCGTGTACCGTGTAAGTTGTAGTGCAAAAACTGGTTGATCAGCTTTTCCAATAACGCACTTAAGGTTTGAGCAAACATCAGTTGCTGACTAATAGTCTGAGGCATAAGGTTAAAATTTATAACCTTTGTGCAGTGCCACAACACCACCAGTTAAATTTTTAAAACTGGTTTGTTCAAATCCGGCGGAATCCATCATTGTTTTCAGTGTTTCTTGATCCGGATGCATACGAATAGATTCGGCTAAATATTGATAGCTGTCGCCGTCTTTTGCTACTAACTCACCCATTTTAGGCAAGATATTAAAAGAATAAAAATCGTAAGCTTTATTCACCAGTTCATGCTCAGGTTTAGAAAACTCTAATACCAACAATCGACCACCTGGTTTAAGTACACGGTACATAGAACGCAGCGCCATGTCTTTGTCGGTAACGTTACGTAAACCAAATGCGATAGTAATTACGTCAAAGGTATTGTCTTCAAATGGCAAATACTGGGCATTGGCTTGTACGTATTCAATATTTTGTACTAAACCGCGATCGCGTAATTTGTCGCGACCTACATTTAGCATTGAGCTATTAATATCAGCCAGTATAACTTTACCTTCACGGCCAACAAGTTGAGAAAACTTTGCGGTTAAATCACCTGTACCACCGGCGAGATCTAATACTTTATTACCTGGGCGAACGCCACTAGCGTCAATGGTAAAGCGTTTCCATAAGCGATGAATACCAAATGACATTAAGTCATTCATGACATCATATTGCTGTGCAACAGAATGAAATACGCTGGCCACTTTCGACTCTTTTTCATTTTTTTCGACGGTTTGAAAACCAAAGTGAGTGGTGTCTTCTTCACTATTGTCGTTATTAACTGGATGATTTTGATCGTGTGCAGACATCATGGTTTCGCTATAAACTAAAATTACCCTTAGTTTACCGCATTTTATTAGAATAATTAACACTTCAGATCAAGGCGGCAGATATTAATACTAAATGTATTACATTAGTCCGTTTTAACACTTGTTAACCGTGCGATATAAAAGCGAACTTATTACTATTTTTATCAGCAATTGTGAGCAAAATATCATGTCAATTTACTGTGCTAATTGATATCAAGCGTTTGAGTATTTCTCACGATTTGCTAACCAACGATTGATCAGTGCGTTAGCCTTTTCAGGGTACTGCCGCCATATGAGGTGGGCTTGTTGTTGTACTTCAGGTATTAGGTGCGCGTCACGTTGTAAATCGGCAATTCTTAGATCCGCTAAACCTGTTTGTTTAGTGCCAAGTAATTCACCAGGTCCACGAATTTCGAGATCTTTTTGCGCGATAACAAAGCCGTCGTTGCTTTCTCTCAACACATTTAAACGTTTGGTGGCTGTTTTAGTCAGTGGTGCTTTGTACATTAATACACAGTGCGATGCTACAGAGCCACGACCAACACGGCCACGTAATTGATGAAGTTGCGCCAGCCCCAATCGTTCTGGGTTTTCAATAACCATTAAGCTTGAGTTTGGCACATCAACACCCACTTCGATTACGGTGGTCGCCACTAGCACATCAAGTTCACCCAACTTAAAACGTTCCATCACCGCTTGTTTTTCGTCAGCTTTCATTCGCCCATGTACTAAACCAATTTTTAATTCTGATAACTGCGCTTGCAAATGTACCGCAGTATCTTCAGCAGCTTGGCATTGCAACACCTCAGACTCTTCAATTAGAGTACAAACCCAATAGGCTTGACGATTGTCGTTTGTACAACCTTGTCGTATTCGCTCAATAACATCATCGCGTCGACTATCTGGCAACGCTACCGTAGTTATTGGCGTTCGACCCGGAGGTAATTCATCAATGACTGAGGTGTCTAAATCGGCATAAGCTGTCATCGCTAAAGTTCGAGGAATAGGTGTTGCGGTCATAATTAACTGGTGAGGGTAGTTGCCTTGCCACGCGCCTTTTTCACGCAATGATAAGCGCTGATGCACACCAAACTTATGTTGTTCATCAATAATAATCAGCGCTAATTTATTAAATACCACTTGCTCTTGAAACAAAGCATGAGTACCAATAACCATTTGCATATTGCCATTTTCAATATGCTCTAATGCATTACGCCGCGCTTTTGCTTTGGTTTTCCCGGCTAGCCACCCCACTGAAATACTGAGCGGTTCAAACCATTGTTGAAAGTTAATCGCATGTTGCTCAGCCAGTATTTCAGTTGGTGCCATTAAAGCTACTTGGAAACCCTGACCTATGGCAGTTAATGCAGCTAGTGCAGCAACTAAAGTTTTGCCTGAGCCAACGTCACCTTGCACCAAACGCATCATGGGCAAAGGCTTGAGTAAGTCAGTACGTATTTCTGCCGTTACACGCGCCTGTGCGCCTGTTGGTGAAAAAGGTAATGACGCTAAAAAGTTTTTTTCTAGTGGTATGTCGATTGCTAAAACAACCGCAGGGTGGTGATCATTAGCAGCCCTTAGCTTTAACATACTCAAGTTATGCGCTAATAACTCTTCTTTAATTAACCTAAGCTGTGCTGGATGTTTGCCTTCTTCCATTAACACCACGGGAGTATCTGGTGGTGGACGGTGAATTAAAGCTAAGGCTTGTTCTAAAGTGTATTGCTGATGGCTAATTTCTGCTGGCAATAACTCTTCAACATGACCACGTTTTAAGCGGATTAAGGCTTGCTCGGTTAAGTTTCGTAACGATATTTGCCGTAAGCCATCAGTGGTTGAATAAACAGGTGTTAGAGTTTCTTCTGCGGGAGTTAAGGGTTGATCTTGATCTAGAGCTTTATATTCTGGATGCACCATTTCAAAGCCACGCATGCCGCGATTTACTTCACCATAACAGCGAATATTAAGTCCAATAGCGAGGCTATTTTTTTGACTGGCAGAGAAGTGAAAAAAACGCAGATTAATACTACCTGTACCATCGTTTATGGTAACTAGCATCATTCTACGTTTGCCTTGCACGATTTCGTTCTGTGTTACCTCACCAATAATATTGGTAAATAAACCCGGAATGAGATCACGCACAGCAGTTACACGTGTGCGATCTTCGTAGCGAAGTGGTAAGTGAAATAGTAAGTCTTGTAACGACACTAACCCGACTTTTTCTAGTTTAGCCGCCATGCCTGGACCAACACCTTTTAAACTGGTGACTGGAATTTGGGCTAAGTTAGATAATGCTTCGATTTGGCGAGACACCGCAGACTCCCTTGCTGTAAGTTATTCGTCGTCGATTTTTTTCCAAGCATCTTGGGTCATTTGCATTTGCTGCCACCATTGCTCTGAAGCAACAATTTGTCCATCTTGGTCGATTTCTGGATACGCTAAGCCTTTGCGCTGACAGGCGGTTGCAAAAATAGGATGGCCACCTTCAAATAAAATTCGCTGACGGCGCTCATGGCTTATTCTTGGTTTTTGATACAAACCTGCCGCTTGACGCTGGCGTTGAGCTTCATACAAGACAACAGAACAAGCAACCGAGACATTTAACGACTGAACCATACCCACCATAGGAATAACGATATCTTGGTCAGCCATTTCAAGCGCTTTTGCAGATGCGCCGAATTTTTCTTGTCCCAAGATAATAGCGGTTGGTTTGGTGTAGTCAATTTCACGAAAGTCGACAGCCGTATCTGATAAATTTGTTACCAATACCTGCATACCTTGCTTTTTTAGTTCGATGATTGCATCTTCAGTATTACTGTAATCATGCACGTCGATCCAATTTTGACTACCTGCAGCACTACCGCCCGAAAGGCGCATGGTTTCATTTTTCCATACTGCGTGCACATCACTAATGCCTATAGCATCTGCTGTACGTACGACAGCAGCTAAGTTATGAGTTTTGTGAACCCCTTCCATACAAACCGTTAAGTCTGGCTGGCGTTGGTCTAACATGCTGTTAATTCTTTGTAGTCTATCCGGTGTCATATACTTGTTCTAAAGTTGTGTTATATCTTGGCAAGCGCTTTGTCTAACTTGCCGCAAGTGTGCAATAGTCAGTATTAGCTGAAATTAGGTAATTCCATAATACCGTCAATTTCGATCGCAACATCTTTTGGCAATCTAGCAACTTGTACCGCTGCTCTTGCAGGATAAGGTTGTTGAAAGTACTGGCTCATAATTTCATTTACTGTCGCGAAATTAGCAAGGTCTTGTAAAAATATATTCACTTTTACCATGTCATTAATATTGCCACCTGCTGCTTCACACACCGCAACAATATTCTTAAAAACTTGTTGTGTCTGCTCGGCAAAATCTTCAGATACAATTTCCATTGTTTCTGGAACTAATGGTATTTGGCCTGAAAGATAGACAGTGTTATTAACTTTTACCGCTTGGCTATATGTGCCAATTGCGCTTGGTGCTTGGTCTGTATTAATAATTGTTTTCATAATTTTCCTAAGCTATTTATTACGTACAACGCGTTGAACGTCGCCCATAACTTTAATTTTTCTGATGATGTCGGCAAGGTGAACCCTATTTCGACAAGTAATTTCCATATCAATGAGATACAAGCCAGACTCTTTCTCGCCAGAATTTAGCGAGTGTACATTTGAGCCACAACGAGCAACCACATTGGTCAAAGCTGCTAATGCACCTTTATGATTAAGAATTTCAATACGTAGTTTGGCGATAAAGTCTCGGTCAATATCGGTATCCCATCTAACAGGGAATAAACTGCCTTGCTCATGACCTTTATTATTTCTACAACCATGTTGATGTACCATTAAACCTTTTCCAGGGCTTAAGTAGGCTAATATTGAATCGCCAGGAATAGGACGACAACATTTACCGTAGCTAACCATCATACCTTCAGTGCCTTTAATCGGCATTTTATTTTTAGTTACGGTAGGTTTGAGTAGGTCTGACTCTTCTGTAAATTCGTCTTTCAAGCGTTTAGCTATACCTATGCTGAGTGCATTACCCAAACCAATATTAATCAGTAACTCTTCAATATTGGTATTACCGGTATCTTTAACCACTTGGGTCAATTTCTCTACAGCGATATCTTCTAGTTTTGTAGCACCTAACGCGTGGCTAAGTAAACGGCGGCCTAAAGCAAGTGATTCAGTTTTTTCTTGTGAGCGTAAGTAGGTGCGTATTTGCAAACGTGCTTTTGAGGTAACAACAAAGTTAAGCCAAGTTGCGTTAGGTCTAGCAGCAGTAGACGTAACCACTTCAATCGTTTGGCCAGAATCTAACGGCTTGCTGAGTGGGAAAGGTTTACGTTCAACCTTAACGCCTACGCAAGAATTACCTACATCGGTATGTACAGCATAAGCAAAATCGACTGCGGTTGCGCCCATTGGTAATTCAACAATGCGACCATCAGGGGTGAAAACATAAATTTCTTCTGGAAATAAATCCGACTTTACATTTTCAATAAATTCAAACGAGCTGCCCGCACTTTGCTGTAGCTCTAATAAGCTTTGCATCCAACGGCGTGCTTTCATCTGCGCCGTGGTGCCGGTATCTTCACCGTCTTGTTTATATAACCAGTGAGCGGCAACACCTTTGTCTGCCATTTGGTCCATATCATTGGTACGGATTTGTATTTCAACGGGAATACCATGCGGACCAATTAAAGAGGTATGCAATGACTGATAACCGTTGGTTTTTGGAATGGCAATATAATCTTTAAATCGTGATTCAATAGGCTTGAATAAGTTGTGAGCAGCACCTAACGCGCGGTAACAGTCATCTATTTTGTCGCCAACAATAATTCTAAAGGCATAGATATCCATGACTTCATTAAACATTAACTCTTTATTGCGCATTTTTCGATAGATTGAATACAGGTGTTTTTCACGGCCAATAACTTGCGCTTTAATACCGTTTTCAGCTAAACGGCTAGTCACTTCTTGTTGAATATTGTTGATAATTTCTTTGCGGTTGCCACGTGCTTGCTTAATCGCCGATTTTAAGGCCCTTGCTCGCATAGGGTAAAGCGCTTCAAAACCTAATACTTCTAGCTCATTTTTAACATCGTGAATACCAAGACGATTAGCAATAGGTGCATAAATATCTAATGTTTCGCGGGCAATTCGACGACGTTTATCTGGTCGTAAAGAGCCTAATGTACGCATATTGTGCGTGCGATCTGCCAATTTAATGAGAATAACGCGTATATCTTGCACCATGGCTAAGATCATTTTGCGAAAGTTTTCCGCCTGCATCTCTTCTTTATTATCAAACTTTAGCTTGTCTAGCTTACTAACACCTTCAACTAACTCAGCTACGGTATGACCAAAGAGCTCAGATAACTGATCTTTAGTTACAGGAGTATCTTCAATCACGTCATGCAGTAATGCTGCCATTAAGGTTTCGTGATCTAAATGCATTTTTGCAAGATTAAGCGCCACAGCTACCGGATGGGTAATGTATGGCTCACCACTAGAACGCATTTGACCATCATGGGCCTCACGCGCAACAATATAGGCCTGTTTTAAAAGGTCTATTTGTACTTTTGATAAGTAACTTGATACATGTTCTTTTAGTGGTTCAAAAAGGTACACCCAATAATTCCCTGATGATTGCTTACGCTTTGATAAGTTAGAATACGATTATTTTATCGCTATGCCAATATTTATACCAATTTGATTCATTAAGTGATCTACTTTTTCATCAGTAAAAATGGCGAATACAAGGCATAAAATTTAGTACGTAGTTATTCTACATATAAATTTTGTAACGCCGTAGTTATTCATTTTAACCATTCAAAATGAGCAGCTAATTAATCAACTTGGTATTAAGCACGCTTACTTGAGTTTTTCTCATGAATCATGAGCAGATAATAAAAAACGCGTAAATCACAGTGATGTAATTTACGCGTTTTGAATGTTGCGACTAACGTTAAACGTTAGCAATAATTATTGGTTACCACCAACAATTGCTGCAACAGCATCTAATTCAGCAGCGTCTTGTTGTACTTGCTCATGTTTATCTGAACGGTCCATTACTTCAGTAGTAATTAGGCCAGCTTCGATTTCACGTAAAGCAATTACTGTTGGTTTGTCATTTTCAACGTCAACCAATGGATCTTTACCGCCCGTAGCAATTTGACGAGCACGACGAGATGCAATTAACACCAAGTCAAAACGATTACCGACTTTTTCTACGGCATCTTCAACAGTTACGCGAGCCATTTGGTCACTCCAACAATTAAATTCATAAAATAGTCGCGTAGTTTACTTGATCTACAGGCATGTAAGCAAGCACTCTAAGCTAATAATTCACTAAATAAAGCTTGATGCTCGCAGGCTTGTTGGCTGCGTTTTAAACGTTGGTTGTTAACAACCGTAGTTAAATCGACCAAGGCCTGTTCGAAATCATCATTAATAATAATATAATCAAATTCTTGATAGTGTGAACATTGTGCTTGCGCTTCAGCCATTCTCGATTGAATAACGTCTTCACTGTCTTGGCCTCTACCGCGTAAACGGTTTTCTAATTCTTGCTTTGAAGGCGGACTTATAAAGATAGTCGTTACGTCTGGCTTTTTCATTCTTACCTGTTGAGCACCTTGCCAATCAATATCAAGAAATACGTCAATACCTTGTGCTAGCTGCTGATCTATAGCTATTTCACTGGTACCGTAAAAATTACCAAAGACTTCTGCGTACTCATAAAATTGCTTTTCAGTAATCGATTTCTTGAATTGGTCTTTACTGACAAAGTGATAGTGTTGGCCATCAACTTCACCGGGACGCGCATTACGTGTCGTGTGAGAAACAGATACTTGCATAGGCCGAGTTGAAGTTTGTTTGAGTAAGGCGGAAATTAAACTCGACTTCCCTGCGCCACTGGGTGCAGATAAAATGAAGAGATTGCCTTTAGTTGTCACAATAGTTGTCACAATTTATCCTTTGTAGCTGAGTTAATCACAGCTGATAGTAATACCAATAACTATAGTGAATTGAACACAATATAAATTGGTATAGTCAGTATTAATGCCGCGCACTATACCTAAAGTTAAGTATATTTCCCATTATTTTGTCCGCTCAATAACAGCTGGCTTTTAGCTAAACTAGAAATTTTTTATCGCTATTTACTGATTTTTTTGCAAAAACTATAGTAATTAAAAGGCATTTTAAACGTTTTTTATTAGCGAATAATTAACCATAGATGTGACGTGTATATCAGGTAAATCGCGCCGATAATATTTAATTATTTATTGTTAAGTAATGTATCGAACAAGCATGAGGATGTCTAAAAGAAGAAGTACTTTGGATATAAAAATTGCCGATAAGTCAGACGTTTTACATTAACGTTAGCAAGTTTACTCAAATATTTTGAACATATTAAAGCCCAAGAAGGTCATTTTATCGTGTGAAACATATCAACTCAGCAGAGCAAAACTCAAATGATTAGTTAAGCTCTAGTGATTTTTCAACTTCTAAAAGCATCCATTGTTTTGCCTCAGTAAGGCTGTAAAACACTTCAATATTACTCTTAAAAATACCTTTAACTATATGTTCTTGTATATTGTTACTTAAAACAACGGCTTCTAAAATACAGCCATGGTTTTTACACCATTCATATAATTCTTTACCTATCACCAAGGTGTCAGGTGAAGCAATTGATTCATCATCCCAAACTTCAATTCTTCGCCATTGTTTGAAGCCTTTTGAAATGACAGATTTTTTTATCTCAGAAGAGTGGTAAGCCAAGCCAAGCTCGTTAAAAGGGCCTTCAACTGTAGAGATAAAAAGATCATTCTCCCAGATAAAAGTAACTTTGCCGTGTCTATTCATATGAACCTCTCAGATAATAATAACCTCATAAAAATATTTCGTATTTTACATTTATTCAGTAGTTATCTACGATATTTTCAAACGATAAAACCATTATTTAAAGTAATTCGCATGACTTAAATTTAAATTTTCTGCCCTGCGTTACCCACTTTAATAAATTTTTATCATTATTAATTATTAGCACAAAGATTTATATTATTTCAAGTTTAGAAGAAAATCAAACCTGCATTGGCCAAGTTTAATTCCGCTTTTTAGTGATTTAAATTGTGGCTCGCAATTCGATATTATTACCGGCTATATCTTTTAAATAAAGTGAACGCCCCATTCCTTGTGCACCATATCTTTCTTCAAAGTCGCCAACCGCAACCCCTTTACTTTGAAGGTATTCTTTCAATGCAGACTCATCAAAGGCTGCTATTTGCAGACAAAAGTGGTCAACGTTATTGCCGGTAGGTTTAGGCGCATCGCCGCCAGCTTTACCTAACGCTGAATTAACATCAACGATATCGATTAGCGAAGCGCCTGCTCGCAGCTGAGTTAAACCAATATCATCGGGTAATTTACGTTCTACTGCACAACCTAAAACATCGCAGTAAAAATTAATCAGTTCTTGATAAAGTACTGTACGTAAAACGATATGATCGATTGCAATGGGCTTAATCATAAAAACTCCCGAGTTAACATGTATGTTTGAAGTAGATAACGTGTCAGACAATTTTAAAGTATAGAATACACAAAGATAACATCAACATGACATACGTTAACTATTAAGCGTAAGCGAAAATAATACCGGTTGTTATACAAGCACTTCTAAATATAAGCTCAGTGTGACCTTAGTATAATCATTCTATTGGTATAAATTTTAAGACATGTGTTGATTTACATTAGGAAGGGAGTATCTCCATGCACTAAGAACAATGCATGGAGATAGAGTAAAGCGTTATAACACTTTAGCAATTGATTGCGCTAAGTAATCAACATTACTATTAGCAATACCTGCAATACTCATTCGGCTTGAACCTACCATATAAATACTGTATTCATCTTGCAATTGCTGCACTTGCTCAGGTGTTATACCTAAGAAAGAGAACATGCCTTTTTGACGAGGGATAAAGCTAAAATCTCGTGTTACGCCACTCTCAATAAGCTTATCAACTAATAGCTGACGGTTGCCGTTGATGCGATTGCGCATTTCTGCAAGTTCACTATGCCATTGGGCACGTAATTCATCTGAATGCAGGATGGTTTCTACTAGGGCCGCACCATGTGCTGGTGGCATTGAATAAATACAACGAACAACACTGAGTAAAACAGAGTTTGCAATGTCAGCACTGTGTGAAGTTTCGCCAATGATAGAACAAGCGCCAATACGCTCACGATACAAGCCAAAGTTTTTAGAACATGAACTACAAACGATCATTTCTTTTACGCTATCAGCCATTAATCTAAGACCGTAAGCATCTTCGTCTAAACCTTCACCAAAACCTTGATAAGCCATATCAATTAACGGTAAAAAGCCAATGTCTTTTGCAACTTCAGCAATTTGTTGCCATTGTTCGTTGTTTAAATCCATACCACTTGGATTATGACAACAAGCATGAAGCAAGACAGTATCGTCAGCTTTAACTTCTTTTAAAGCAGCCAACATACCATCAAAATCAAGGGTTTTGTTTTCATAGTCATAATAAGGATAAGTTTTAACGTTTAAGCCTGCCGCTTGAAACACACCAGTATGGTTTGCCCAAGTTGGGTTACTCACCCAAATAGTTGCACCCGCTTTACATGAGTTAATAAACTCAGCCGCCACGCGTAATGCACCAGTGCCGCCAGGAGTAGAAACCGTGCGGGCACGATTTTCAATCAACACTTTATGATGACCAAAGACTAATTTAGCCATTTCTTCGTTAAAAAGTGATGAACCTGTTGGGCCAATATAAACTTTGGTATCTTCGGTATCGAGTCGATGCTTTTCAGCGGCTTTTACACATTGTAAAACAGCAGTATGACCTGCTTCATTTTTGTAGACACCTACACCTAAGTCGATTTTTTTAGGGTTTGAATCTTCACGATATTTAGCCAACAAGCCTAAAATAGGATCGGCAGGCAACGCCGTTAAGCTACCAAACATTTTTGGGTTTACCTTTTACGAAGAGAGGGTGTTGAGCGATTATACTCCGGGCTTGGAGCCGCTAAATTAAACCCTGTGATTAAAGGCCAAGCATAACGGCTATCCGGCTAAAATTAAAGCATAAAAATTAAAAAATCTCATGCTAAATAGCCTAAAAAGAACTAGCTGATAACGCATAGTTATAGCAAACGAATTAACGCTAGAATATTGAATCTGTAGTAATTACTGGCAAACGACAAGTATTGAATACAGTCTATATCGGTAAGCTGTTGATGAGGTTAAATTTCACATCCTGAAAATTCTTTACAATCGTGGCTGATAATTAAAGTAAATGAACCAGATTGAATTAAAAATAAATATCACTCATTGTGCATTTAATGCTGTAGGGCAAGCCAGTTAATCGATGGCATGGCTAACTGGAGATCATCAAATAAATACACAAAAGTTAAAGCTGAGTCGTAAGCGCCGCGATAAGGCCGATTATACCGCCAAAAACACCACCCCAAACCACCAACCAACCTAAGTGTTCGCGGATCATTCTTTGCACTATTTCTTTAACCAGTTGTGGGGTTAATTCATTAAGTCGCTTTTCAATTATATCGCTTACTTTTTCGCGCATACCCGCCATTATGTTCGGTTGCTCTAACTCTTCACGCAAAATGGCATTAAATTCATCACTTTGGCTTATTTCGATAACCGAGGCACGCATTTTTTCAATAAAAGGTTCTCGCATAGGTTGTAAGGCTTCTGTGCCTCCGACCATCGCTAACATGCCGCCAAAGGAAGATTGTTCAACTACACTCACTAAGTTATCAAAAGCAGGCGATAAATCGACTTTATTTATAACGGGAGCAAGATCAATTGTCATAGCAGGGTTATCGCCGCCAGCTAAAAAACGGTCGATGTTTTCTTCGGTAAAAAACTGCTCCATCATTAACGCTCGAATCGCTACTTTAAAATCTTCAAAACGCGCAGGAATAACACCAGAACCATATAAAAAAGGCACTCGCTCAAATAACATGTGTATGGCAAGCCAATTGGTTATTGCACCAGATAAAGCAAATAAACCGACAGTAAAAATAATATTATTTGCGACTGCATAGCCAATAATAATGGCTATAAGGGCTAGAAAGTTGGTGATAAAACTCTTATTCACAAAAGCTCCGTTACTTTGAGGGTGGTGATTCTGGTTATGGTATCAATTGCTTGCGGTTGCGCCAATAATTCATTTATCAGTTGCCAACATTAGCAGTATTACAACATGCTAATTTGCTATTTTAGTTGCAATATTAAGCAATCATTGAAATAGTAAAATAAAATAATAAAAAGGGATTTTATGAATATTCGCACAACCTTCCCAACGTTAGTCACAATATGTAGTACTTTATGCTTGTTATTAAGCGCCAACATCTATGCTGAACAAAACATTAAAAAGCCAATAGCCAAAATTATTACCGCCCAAGATACAAACAGCAATCAAAGTGAATGGCGAACCGTTAAGATTGAAAACATGGTGTTGCTAACACTCCCTCATGGCAAAGTTGTTATCGAGTTAGCTCCACAGTTTTCCCCAAAACATGTTGAACAATTCACCCAGCTTACAAAAGCAGGGCATTACAATGACAACAAATTTTATCGCGTTATTGACGGTTTTGTTGCACAAGCCGGCCCGGTTGAAGGCAGTAAGGCCGACAATTCTGTTGCTTTATTATCGCTTGAAGGTGATTGGCCAACAGATGACACTTTTTCGTTTACATTGGTGCAAAATAAAGACTTATTTGCCGAACAAACCGGTTTTAAAGATGGCTTCGCACTTGCCCATAACCCCAGTGAGAATAGAGCTTGGTTAGCACATTGCCCAGGTATTATTGCCATGGCGCGAGGTAACGAAGCAGACTCAGGTTCAAGCCATTTTTATATCACTAATGGTCAAGCACCCAGGTATTTAGATCGCATAATGAGTATCTTTGGTCGAGTTATTTATGGCATGAACCATGTGCAGTCAATAACGCGCACGGCTGTTATCGAGGGTGATACTGAAGTATCCGCTGCTGCTCATACGCCAATTCTTTCAATGCAAATGATGGCTGATGTGCCCAAAACTGAGCAAATACACCTTCAAGTAACTAATACCGAAAGTCATTTGTTTGCGACTAAGCTTGCTGATCGTGTTAAGCGTGAAAACGCTTTCTTCTTTAAGAAACCACCACCTGTACTTGATGTCTGCCAAACCCCTGTATTGTCTCGCTTAATAAACAATAAAAACATCTAGTATTAATGACTAATATCCCCATAGGCGAGTTATCTCAAGTTCCCAGAAACCTTAAGCATAATTAGTAGTATTTTCAATTAATTAGGCTTAAGGTTTCTGGGAATGTTATAGTCAAAACAATCGCTACACATAACAAATAAATTATAATATCTGCGCGTTAGGCAACCCAGTGTATTTCAACAATATCGATTGATGTTACTTGAATTTAATTCAGTTTTGCTTTTATAGTAGCCATTCGAATAGCTGATTGTTTAACTTTTACAATAATTTGTCGCTAAATGTTAGTGCTTTAAATTCTAAAATTTAACCAACATCAACCATTGAGTCATTGGAACTAATCATGAGTAGTAATTCAACAAATACCCGCCGAGCTTTTTTAGAAAAAGCATTCAACACCGGTGTATGGGCAACCGTAGCAACCAGTGGTTTGCTTAGTTCACTAGTAAAAGCGATGGCAGATGTCCCCACAGAATTACCGCTGGGTCAGTCAATTTATAACTTTGCTGGCGATGTAAAAGTAGATGGTAAAATAATTACAAAAGATAATATGGCAAAAACGGTTATCAGAGCCAATTCATTGGTTGTTACTGGTGAAGATGGCTGGATAATATTTGCTGTTGGAAAAGATGCACACCACCTTAGAGAAAACTCTCGTCTGGCCTTAGAAAGTTCAGGGGTCTTTGAGGAGGCTATGCGCTTACTTGCTGGATCTGTTTTATCAGTATTTGCCACGCGTAAGCCAAACGAAAAACAATACAAAATGCACACATCGACTGCCACAGTAGGTATTCGTGGTACAGCTGTTTACGCAGAATCTGATACGGCGCTCAACCGCAGCTATATTTGTACTTGTTATGGTAACGTGAAAATAAGTGCTCGCGCTAACCCGAGTATTTCTGAAAACATTCAAAGCGCTCATCATGACAGTCCACGCTATATTTATGCTGATGCAAGCCAAGGTGATATTATTCAGCCAGCGCCGATGAAAAACCATAATGATGCAGAATTACAGTTAATTGAGGCTATTGTTGGCCGTACCACACCATTTTCGTCGGTTTAAAAACCGAATCAAAATGCACTAAAACCAAGAAAAAGCTTTTAATTATTGCAGCAACTCATGGTTGGTAAACATTAAAATGATATTTCAGCGCTCAAAAAAAAACATCCTAAATTTTTGTATTATTTTATATATTTTTATTAGTACAACACCATTAATAGAAGTACCTATTTTAAACACTGTAGAGATGTTCATTTCTGACGTGCGCTTAAAAATGACGATGCCCGAAGGAGTAGATAATAGAGTTGTTATTGCCGATATCGATGAAGCCAGTATTCGAGAATTAGGACGTTGGCCTTGGAATAGAGCCATTTTAGCTGAATTTGTTGACACTATGTTCGACCATTATCAAATTAAAGTACTTGGCTTTGATGTTGTGTTTTCTGAACCTGATGATGTCAGTGGTTTTATGGTTTTAGAACAGCTTGATTCGCTTCAGATTGACGATGAACAATATCTTGCTACAAGCGAAAAATTAAAACAACAACTGGCGTATGACAAAATATTTTCAGCGTCTATAAAGGGTCGTAACATAGTATTAGGTATGGTTTTTGACCAAGCCAATCCTGATGAAGTTAATGATTTAAAACAACCAATCACCACAATCGAAGCCACACTTGCAGAAAAAACTTTTGTTGCAAAACCTATTGGCTACACGGGTAACATCGACATTTTACATCAAGCAACCGACAGTGTTGGTTTTTTTGACAACCCTAATATTTCTGAAGACGGTTTATATCGTAAAGTGCCACTCTTTCAGCTTTATCAAAATGGCTTTCATCCTTCTTTAGCGTTAGCGATTACACGAAAAGCTATTGGTGACCAAGATTACTACTTTAACATTCAAAAAACTGGTCAGTATGTTGCAATCGAGCAAGTGCAACTGGGTAGTTTAATTATTCCAGTAGATAAAACTGGCTCGGTTATTGTGCCTTATCGGGGTGGTGAAGGGAGTTTTCCTTACATTTCTGTCAAAGATATTATGAACAAACGTGTCGCTAAAGATGCACTTAAAGATCGTATTGTTATTTTAGGCACTTCAGCGCCAGGACTACAAGATATAAGGGCAACGCCGGTAGATAGTGCGCTGCCTGGTGTTGAAGTTCATGCCAATATTATTACCGGCATACTGGATCAGCGTATTCCTTATCAACCGAGTTATGCTCTGGGTGTTGAGCTCACTATTATTATAATTTTGGGCTTACTGATGATGGTGGTATGCAATTACTTATCGCCCATCATGACCATGCTTTTTACCTCAACACTTATCACTGTTTATCTTATTTTAAACTTGTTTTTATGGCAACAAGGCATAGTTATTTTCCTCGCCTCACCATTATTATTGATACTCATGATCTTTGTTGTGCATATGTCATGGGGCTTTGTTGCTGAAAATAATACTAAAAATACAGTCAAAAAATTGTTTGGCCAGTATGTTCCCCCTGGGTTAGTTGATGAAATGGTTAATAAGCCAGAATGGATCACTCAAGAAGGCCAATCACGTGAGTTAACCGTATTATTTGCAGATATACGAGGCTTTACATCAATTTCTGAACGCCTATCCCCCCAAGAGCTCAGTGAGTTATTAAACTTATTTTTAACCCCATTAACCAAAGTGATATACGACGAACGAGGCACTATTGATAAATATATAGGCGATTGCATCATGTCTTTTTGGGGAGCCCCTTTACCCGATAGTAGGCACGCAGAACAAGGCGTTGCAGCCGCGTTAAAAATGCTAGAAAAAGTAAAACATCTGCAATCAAGTTTTTCTGCTCGTGGTTGGCCAGAAGTTAATATTGGTATTGGTTTAAATACTGGCATGATGAGCGTTGGCAATATGGGTTCTGAATACCGTATGGCTTACACCGTTTTAGGCGATGCCGTCAACTTAGGTGCTCGTGTAGAAGGATTAACCAAGCAATATGGCGTTGCTTTGATCGTGACTGAATATACTAAGCAGGCCGCACCAAATTTCATTTACCGAAAATTAGATCGCGTAAAAGTAAAAGGCAAAGTTGAAGCCGTTAACATATATGAAGTGGTTAATTTTATTGACTTAGTGACTGATGAATTAAAACAAGAAATCGATCAGTTTCATTTAGCTTATGAATTATATTGTCAACAAAAGTGGGATGAAGCAGCTGTAATTCTTAATAACTTAATGAGCCAACCTAACGATAAAAGCAACATTGTTTTATATCAAATATATTTGCAACGCATTGATGACTATAAGGCATCTCCCCCTGTTAAAAACTGGGATGGTGTATATAGTCATCAAACTAAATAAGCGTCTTTATGAAGACTTAGTATTATGTTGTTTATATTGCTCTTTCATTTTTCGACCTTTGCGATAAAGTGCAGGGCGTAAAGCTCGACGCAGTTTTGGAAATAAATATGATACGGTTGTTAGCCAGCCACTGACTATGGGTAACGATATTTCAGTTTTTTCACCACGTGCCACACTAACTATAGCATCGGCAACTTGTTGAGCACTGCTCATAGGCTGTGAAAAGACAATGTCTTCTACTTGATCAATTTCTGACATGATAAAGCCGGTATCAATAGGCCCAGGCGAAACCAACCCAACATAAATACCCGTATTTTGTAGTTCATCAGCCAAAGAGTAAGTAAATGCACGTAAACCTGCTTTTGTTGCCGCGTAAGTTGCTGCACCTTGTAAAGGAGTTCTACCCGCGAGCGAGCCAACATTGACTATTGCGCCGCCTCCGGCTTTTTGTAAATACGGTAACATTAAACACGACAGTTGGATCGGCGCGCGTAAGTTAATATCTACCATTTTGGTAAGGTCATTTGCTTGGTTTAATGCCACCTCACCACGCTGATGAAAGCCAGCATTATTGATTAACACATCAACAGTCCCAAATGCCTGCTCAGCTTTAATCAATAAAGACTCATTCGCTGATGCATCATTAATATCCATAGCAATATTGATGACCGATGTGATTGACGCGAGCTCTTCAGTGATTTTATCTAACGCTACTTGTCCACGTGCCACTAAAACTAAATTAGCTCCTAAATTAGCAAAAGTTCGTGCGGTTGCTGCACCAACGCCAGCTGAGGCGCCAGTAATAATGACCGTTTTGTTATTAAAATCAGAATTCATCGTAGTGTTCTCTTTTATTTATGCAGATAATTCGTTTGTTATAACGGATAACGTATGTATTTTGTTACAGTATATTGTGTAAATAAGTTGTTAAAGTGGTGAAAAAACACCAACAATTTCATAAGATAGCAGCATAACAACAAAGGGCTCGATAATGAAAACAAAATATTTAGCGGCAGTCATTGTCGCCAGCTTTACTCTCTCTGCTTGTATAGCAACACAAACTAACCAAAACTCAACAGCGCAAAGTGCCGCTGTTGAAAGTAATAACCATAAAGTATTCAGTCAAAACTATGTTTTTAAAGAGCTAGATAATGGCTTACGTGTCTTAATTGTTAAAACTGATTACCCAGATTTAGTTTCTGTACAAATTCCTGTATCAGTAGGCGCTCGTGACGAAGACGAAGTAGGACGAACAGGATTTGCTCACTTTTTTGAACACATGATGTTCAAAGGTTCAGAGAAATATCCCCAAACAGTGTATGCAGATTTATTCAAAAATGCGGGTGTAGATAATGGTGCCTATACCACTAACGATTACACTAACTATCATTTAGATTTTTCTAAAGATCATCTTGATAAAGTACTAGAAATTCAAGCCGATCATTTTAAAAACCTCAGCTACACTGAAGCACAATTTAAAACAGAAGCGTTAACCGTTAAGGGCGAATATTTAAAGAACAATGCCAGCCCTACCCGAAAATTGCTTGCTGCAGTGCGAAAAGAAGCCTTCGATACTCATACTTATAAACACACCACTATGGGATTTTTTGAAGATGTAGAAGCAATGCCTGAACAATCTGCTTATGGTGAAAAATTCTTCAAACAGTTTTATAAGCCCGAATATGTTTCATTGGTTATTGTCGGTGATGTCGACCCAAATGCAACCATGGCAATGGTTGAAAAGCATTGGGGCAACTGGCAAAAGGGAGACTTTGTAAATAATATTACGCCAGAGCCTAAGCAACTAGCACCTAAATACGTGCATGAAAAATTTGACGGTTTACCTGGTCACTGGTTATTAGTATCTTATAAAGGTGCTGACTGGCAACCGAAGCAAAAAGATCGCGCAGCATTAGATTTAATATCAGAATTGTATTTTTCAAATAACTCAGCGCTGTATCAAGAGTTAGTGGTAGACAAACAATTAGCCAGCCAGATGTTTAACTATAATCCAGAGACTAAAGATGCTGGTTTACGACACGTCTTTATAAAAGTGAACGAAGAAAAAGATTTAGCCACTGTCCGTGATGCTATTAATCAAACATACGCAAAAGCGCGCACCGAATTAGTCTCAGCTGAAAAGCTTGATAATTTAAAGTCGAACCTAAAATATAGCTTTGTGAATAGCTTAGACTCTTCAGAGTCAATTGCATCAACTTTAGCAAGCTATATGCATTTTGACCGCGATCCTGAAACTATTAATCATCTTTATAATAGCTTCGATAATATTTCTGCTGATGATATTAAACGCATTGCTAACAAATACTTTATTGATGAAAACCGCACAACGGTGACTTTATCTGCTTTAGATAAGGTGGCGGGCTTTGAAAAAGAAGTCACGTTAAACACCGCTGTTGCAAACCTTAAAATGAAAAAGTCTCAACCGACTAAAGCGCAATTTACCGTATTAGACAAAACGAATGACTCACCGTTAATCGATGTTAACTTTTTGTTTTACACTGGCGCAGCAGCAGATCCTGTTGATAAAAAAGGCACAGCGGCATTAATGGCACGTATGTTAACTCAAGGGGGTTCACAAACGCGTAGTTACAAAGAAATTCAACAAAATTTATATCCTATCGCTGGACAGTTTACCTCGCAACTTGATAAAGAAATGATGTCGTTTACTGGCCGTGTCCATAAAGACAATGCTGATTTATGGTACTCACTCATCAGTGACCAATTATTAAATCCAGGATGGCGCGAAGATGACTTTAAACGTCTGAAAAAAGAATTAATTGATGGCATTAAATCAGGACTCAAAGCCTCTAATGATGAAGAACTAGGCAAAGAGGTTTTATACAGCGAGTTATATCAAGGCCATGCTTACGCGCATTTTAACAGCGGCGACCTGTCTGATTTAGACACTATTTCACTTGACGATGTTAAAGCATTTTATAAAACGCAACTAACTCAAGCTAAATTACATCTAGGTATTACTGGTGCGCTTTCAAATACTTTAAAAACGCAAATGTTTAGTGATTTAGCACGCTTACCTGTTGGTGATGAAAAACGATTAAACATTGCAAAAGCGCCAATGCTAAAAGGTCATCATGCCACTATTGTAGAAAAGAATGCGCAATCAACGGCGGTTTCTTTTGGTTTCCCAATCAAGACTATTCGTAACGATAACGATTGGGCAGCACTATGGCTTGTTCGTTCTTATTTTGGAGAGCACAGAAGCTCGAACAGCTACCTTTATCAACAAATACGCCAAGAACGTGGCATGAACTACGGTGATTATGCTTATATTGAGTACTTCCCACGCGGTATGCATCAAACAAAACCTGATGCAAACTTGGGGCGCTCAAGTCAGATTTTCCAAGTATGGTTGCGCCCGTTACGTTCAAATAATGACGCACACTTCGCTACGCGTGCTGCTTTATATGAATTAGATAAATTAATTAAAAATGGTATGAGCGAAAAGGACTTTCAAGCTACACGTAATTATTTAACTAATTATGCCCCGCAGCTGGTAGCGAGCCAAGATCAGCAATTAGGGTATGCACTTGATAGTGAGTTTTATCAAACTGATGAGTTTGTTAAATATGTGCGCGAGCAATTTGCAAAACTCTCATTAGCAGATGTAAACCGAGTGATTAAAGCAAACTTACAAACCGATAACATTCATTATGTATTTATTTCAGGTGACGGCGAAGACATGAAAAATCGTTTATTGTCAGAGCAAACTTCACCATTAAAATACAATTCTGAAAAACCAGCAGAGTTATTAGCGACTGATAAAATTATTGAAAGCTATAAACTGGCTCTACCAAGTAAAAACGTCAAAGTATTAGCGGTTGATGCAGTATTTAAATAGTCTTTACCGAGCAGAATAACGTAACGATTAACTTGCTTCAAAACACCACGCTTGTCGTGGTGTTTTTATATCGGTTTTACGATATATCGCAGACTGACTAACGAGCACTAAGAAGTTAATTTTTTCGCATGGGACTGCGTTCTAATTTTAGGCGTTAAGGCAAAAGTACCCTGAAGATACACATTGATGATCTTTAAAGGTTAACTGCTCGTATTTAATTGCTACAATCAGGCACTCTCGTTCATTAACCATTCATTTTTCTTTGGTATAATGAAAACAAGTTATTCAAATAGTTAATTTTCTTTAAGGTCGTATTTATGCAGTGTAAAAAATCCATTATCAGTTTAATTGTTGTATCGTTGGCATTCACCGGTTGTGCGAGTACTAATAAAGAAAAAGGTGCTGCGATTGGCGCTATTACTGGCGCAGTAATTGGAAAATCGACCAGTAATCATAAAAATAAACGTGCTGTTTGGGGTGCTGCTATTGGTGCTATTGCGGGTGTTGCAATTGGTGATTACATGGATAAACAAGAGCAAGAGTTTCGTGACGAATTGTCAGGCTCAGGTATTGAAGTAGTAAGAGAAGGTGATAATTTACGCTTAATCATGCCAGCCAACATTACTTTTGCTACAGGCCAAGCTTATATTACGTCAGGGTTTTACAGTACCTTGGACGATATAGCACGTGTATTAAATAAATATGAAAAAACCTTATTAAGTATTGAAGGTCATACCGATAGCCAAGGTGGTGCAGAGTTTAATCAAAACTTATCTGAGCAACGTGCGGGTAGTGTTAAACAGTATTTAACGAACCAAGATATTATGGCTAGTCGATTACAAACAGTTGGTTACGGTGAGACACGTGCTGTTGCTGATAACACTACTGCCAATGGTCGTGCATTAAATCGTCGAGTAGAAATTCAAATTATTCCAAACCAAGCGTAACGCACTTTAAAATAGTTTACTCAGCGAAAATCAATATAAATACCACTGACATCAGTGGTATTTTTTTGGACTATTTTCAGTAAGTAAGTAATATAAAGTATAAAAATCAAACATTATTAATACTCATACAAACTAAAACTCGTTACTTAACCTGAAAGTAAAAGGTTTCTTCAACTTAAAGGACAAAAGGACTTATGGATTTATTTAGCCTCAATATTAATCTAGATGAAGTCGTGAAAAATATAATGCAGCTATTTATCGCATTAGTATTGCCAATTATGACCGCATGGGAAAGAGAAACAAGTAGTAGGTCAGCAGGCTTAAGAACCTTCCCTTTAGTATCAATGGCAGCTTGTACCTTCACTATTCTTGCCATGTCTATTTTTAACGACCAAGACGCTCAATCTAAAGTTATTGCGGGTATTGTCACCGGTATCGGTTTTATCGGTGGTGGTGCAATTTTAAAAGACTCATCGCAAGTTAGCGGAACATCAACAGCGGCGGCAATTTGGTCTACAGGAGCTATAGGGATTGCGGTGGGTTTAGAACGTATAGAAATTGCAATTGCGCTAAGTATTATGACTTTTGCAACGCTTAAAATTATAGGTAGAGTGAAAAAAGAAGTCCCTAAGGATTAATAGAAGTCTTTAAAGGGCTAAGGTTTGAGTTTTATCTTCACTGACGATGTATTTATTCACTCTAGTTAAACTCATTTAATACTGCTGCTTTTAAAATGAGTTTCTAGCCGTGTTATCGCACCATCTTTTGTTAAAAATTACACAATCTAAATATACTTACTTTAATGTTAGTTAGTTACGCTGATTTTCTACTGTAATATGTATATCGTAAAAATATCAGCGTTTAAACTAACAGCACTATTTGCCGCTATTGGATTGAAAATATTGAGTGTTTTCCTGATTGTACCAGCAATAATATTGACCAGGCTGCACATAGGGGTTTTTCGGTCTCTGTTTCAGGCTTTTTTTAAATATCTGAACAATGGCATTCCAGTAATTTTGCAAAATTCTTCCCCTTAAATAGCTCATTAACTAACTACAAACTTGGTTACGACCGTATGTTTTTGCTTTATATAAACTGACGTCTGCTTGATTCATAAACTCTTTAATCCCAATACTTGTTTCATCTTTAAAAGTGGGCGAATAGCTCGTTACCCCTGCACTGATAGTAATGTTATGGTATTTTGCATTGGCGGCATGCGGGATACTTAGCCCGTTAACCGACTTAACCAAATCGTTGGCTATTTTTGTAGCACCTACTAAGTCGGTAAATGGCAGTAAAATAACAAACTCCTCTCCACCAAATCTGGCAACAAGATCTGTAGTGCGCTTTCTAGTTGCCACTAAACACTGAGCGACTAGGGTTAAGCATTCATCGCCTTTCACATGGCCAAATTCATCGTTGTAATGTTTAAAGTGGTCAATATCGACCATAATAAGTGATATATCTCCTGCCCCTCGTATTACAGCTTGCCAGTCATGAACTAACTGGTTATCAAAACAGAACCGATTAGCAATACCGGTTAAAGCATCGGTTTTTGAAACCAGTTCCAGCTCTTTAGTGTGCTTCACTAATTTAATATGATTTTTTACACGACTGAATAGGATTTTAGGCAAAGTATCTGAGGCAATATAATCAATAGCCCCTAAATCTAGCATTTGCTCCTCTTCTATTTCACTGTAATGATCACTAATAAAAATCATTTGAATGTGCTCTGTCGACTTATGCTGTTTCACAAATTTACACACATCCGCGCTAGTCATTTGAGCTAATTGTGTTGATGAAAGTACTATGTCAATGTTGCCATTTAAAATAGCTTTTAACGCCATTAAACCATCACTTGCTGTTTGTATTTGAAAGTGAGTGCCAAATATATTGCGCCAATCTGTCAATTGATTTTCGAACTCATTAACCAGTAATAGGGTTAGCTTGGAGTTACTTTTTGGTGTTAACTTACTATTATGTAAAGTAGAAGCTATTGCGTACACATTATCTTGAGAGGTTGGTGCTGAAGCCATCTAATCCTCCAAATTAGCTTTCGAGAGAAAGCAATGTTGAAATAATATAAAATCAAAACTCAGCAACACCAAATCAGAACAACGATAGATTATGATGAACACATGTTCAAATTTTGAAAAGTGCGAAAGTTAAACGCACGCCTAGAGCGTGCGTTTAGTTGAACTATTGCGAAATACTAATGCTTAACCATTTCCAATTTATCAACCACCGATTTAACGTCGGTTGTATTTTTGGCAATAGCAACAGCTAGTTGTTTTGCTGCATCTGAGTCAACTTGACCTGATAATGTAACCACGCCTTTTATGACTTCTACTTCGATAGCGGTTCCGCTTACTTCTGATTCAAATAAAAGCTTTGTTTTTACAACTGTTTCAATTTTGGAATCTGTTAATGCGATAAGCATTTTACTGTCTTTGGTAGATTTATTATCTATTACTGTCAAACGGTTATCGACTGAATTCACACCTTCTAGGCTAGCAACTAACTCTTCAGCCAACGCTTTATCAACGTCGCTTTCAACTTTACCCGTTAGAATGACTACACCGTTTTTCACATCAGTATTGATGTCGAAAGAATTCAGATTCGTATTAAATAATAAAGTGCTTTCGGCTTTACCATCTAACCAAGCGTCTTTTGAGGTATCTTTCCATGTGTTCTCTGCATATGCTGCTGACGAGCCAACTGTTAATAATGTTAACGCAATAATTGAACGAATTGAGTTTTTCATATTATTCTCCTTTTAGTTAAGACAACAATACTAATGCCACATCTATGCCAGTAAAATAAAGCACTGATTAATAAAGATATAATTTATTTTTCCCATTTATTTTTTGTGTTATTGAATCATCATCGCGATTTATTTACCGATTGGATTGTAAAAAGTACATAGGTGGGTAAAGTGAAAGTATCACAATGTGTATTACACAAACGTGTGATATTTATAAGCTACGTCAAAGTTGATGTTCGTAACGCCATGTTGAACATTAGCTTTTAAATGAATTACGTGATTTACGCCTGAACAAATACTCTCTAGCATAACAATATATTTCATTATATTATTACCTACAGCTTAATGAGGGTTTTATTTTTCTTATTATTTGCAAAATATCACTGCTATTTCCTCCAATTATCGAACTCACAAAACAACATATGAAAACCAAATTAATTACTCGACCAGGCTATGTATTACTTCAGCAAGAGTTAAATAAACTCTGGCGAGAAGACCGTCCAGAAACAACCCGAAAAGTTTCGTGGGCGGCAAGTTTAGGGGATCGAAGTGAGAACGCTGATTACCAATATAATAAAAAGCGTTTGCGAGAGATTGATCGCCGCGTGCGTTATCTGCGAAAAATACTCGAAGAGTTAAAAGTTGTCGATTACGGCCCTCAACAAGAAGGCAAAGTATTTTTCGGTGCTTGGGTCAGTTTAGAAAATGACGACAATGAAACGCTAAAGTTTCGCATTGTTGGTCCAGAAGAAATCTATGGTCGCAACGACTACTCTTCAATTGACTCACCGATTTCACGCGCATGTTTAAAAAAAGAAGTTGATGACGAAGTAGTGGTTAAAACGCCTACGGGTGAAAAAATTTGGTACGTTAACGCCATTCAATATGAAAAATAATCAATGAAAATAATGCAATAGTCTAACAATCGATACTTTTTGAAATTTCATATTAAATTTAACACTCGATATATCTACTTACCTCGATAATTACCGACAACTAAAAGGAGTTTTGATGTCCGTACAAAATAAGATTAAACAAAAAACGCGTGAATTTATAGATTCTAGACATATGCTTAGAGGTATTACCATTGCTTCTTTTCTAGAATCTACCATAGTCCCCATTCCTTTAGAGGCCGTATTAATTCCTCTTATGCAGGCACGCCGCGAAAAACTTTGGCTTATTGCATTCATGGCAACATTAGGCTGTATAGCTGGCGCTTTACTTGGTTATACACTGGGGTATTATCTATTTGATATTGCTGGCGAGTGGGTTATCAACACATTTTCAAACCCCGAACAATTTGAAAGTGTGAAACAAAAAATGCATGACCAAGGTTTTTGGTTTGTTATCACCTTAGGCATAGTGCCAATTCCGTTTCAAATAGCCATGCTGGCAGCTGGTGCAACTAAATATTCACTCACTTTATTTATAATAGCCTCGGCTATTGCAAGATCTATTCGATATTTTGGTCTAGCGATTGTCGTGTATTACGCCGGTAATCAAGCTGAGCGTATTATAAGTAAACATAAAACAAAAACCATGATCGCTTTAACGCTTTTAATATTAACTGCTTGGGCATTAAGTCGTATGCTTTAAAGATTGATGAATAGCACGCTCTATTTATTGATAATAGAAGTAATAAACTGCATTTTACACATAAATTAGATAACCATTAGACTGTGTAGTCACTAGTGATTGTTGAAGACTTGCGTTATTAATAGCTTGCATAAAAAGGTCACTAGGATTGTCGTTTAGCTGATCAGCCACAACTAAAATTAATCAGTAAACTAACGATATTATAAAAATATTAACAACACTTAACATCTTGTTTTAAGCCTTAATAATTCATATAGTGTAAGGAGTTTAGTGGGAAATCAAAATTTATAGCCACTGTCGATTCGTACTATAAATGAATAGTGCTATTACAGGGTTAATACTTTAATGCTATGGCGTGCAGTACTCTATACTTATTAGTCAAACAAGCGACAAAAATTTCAACCTAACAGAGGTGATAATTTCATACCTTCTGCGCTAGTAAATAGGTTTTTTATTTTTAAAGTAACACTTAAAACAATCGCTAAACCTCTCATTAAAAAGTCAAAACTTGACACCATTGGCGGTTATAAATAGTATTATTTAATATACGCTGCACATTTTTATTGTATGGATAAATATATGGACAGACAATTTATCGACCACATTTTTGATCCGAATGAAGAAACTAACGTTGGCGCTAAATTATTAAACCTACTCGCACTTGTTCGCAAACATTTAGATATGGAAGTCGCTTTCATTTCAGAGTTTGTTGGTAATGACCGCGTATTCAAATTAGTCGATAAGCAAACTTCAAGCTCAACAGTCTGCGTTGGAAATTCAGACGTGATTAAAGAAACTTATTGCCAAAAAATTGCTGATAATCAACTAGACCCCATAATCACTGATACTAAAGCTAACCCAATAACGAATGTCATGCCGATAACAAAGGAATTGAACATTGGTTGTTATATTGGCGTTCCTATCGTTCTTTCTGATGGAGGGATGTACGGGACATTTTGTTGCTATAAGTCGCATCCCGATGACAGTTTAAATGGCAGAGATTTAACTTTTTTAACACTGATCTCCGAAGTTGCCGCTGAGCTTATTGAAAAAAATGTTCAATTCGAAATGTTAAACAAAGATGCCAAGCTAGCTATTGAAAATGTTATTAAAACCAAGGGTATCGATATTTATTTTCAACCAATCTTTAGCTTAAACACTAATAAAATTTCAGGTTTTGAAGCCCTTTCACGCTTTACTTCGATACCTTATAGAACACCAGATATTTGGTTTAACGAGGCGGCTCAACTAGGCCTGGGTGAACCACTGGAAATGCTTGCAATACAAAATACGCTCGATTATATAGACAAGTTTGATAAAGCGACTTATATATCAATTAATACAGCTCCTGAACATATCTTATCAGGTGCCATAGCAAGGGTTTTTGAACAAGTTGATTGTAATCAAATAGTGTTAGAATTAACTGAGCATACTCAGGTATTAGATTACCCCGCAATGCGCGAGGCTCTGAAACCACTACGTATTAAAGGCATGCGTTTAGCTATTGATGATGCCGGTGCTGGCTTTTCATCATTTCAACATATATTAGAGCTTGAAGCGGATATTATTAAACTTGATATTAGCCTAACGCAAAATATAAATAAGGAGAGGAGTAAATACCTTTTGGCTAAGGCTTTATGTGGTTTTGCTAAAGCGATTAACTGTATTATTCTTGCTGAGGGTGTTGAAACACAAGATGAACTCGATACACTGAGGGTGCTAGGTGTTGATAAAGTGCAAGGCTACCTGCTGGGTCGCCCAGCTCCATTTGAAGACGTTGTAAAGTATCAAACCACAACACTTTTAAATAAGCTTTCTGAGTAATTATCAACGTTTAAATAAATTTTGCTGCTTGCTACTGCTTATTGTACAACCCGCTTCAGCTAAATTTTTGTGGAAATATATAATAGCTCGTTTAGCCATATATATTATTCGACATTATCAATGTCTCTGTTATGTAACTAAAGGGTATTAATGTAAATACTTTAATACCCGAAAGTTTAAACTAACCAATAAGTAATGGTTTGTCGCTTAGATAAAAGCAAAAGCATCGGCATACATATGCTCTATTAATGCACCTTGCTCAACAAAATCGCCACGTACAACCGCAACCATTTCAAAGCGGCCAGCTAAATAGATATCATAATCAACTAAGTTATTAACATCATCCATTACCGCTTTATGTACCATGCCTGAACGACCTTGCCAATCAGCACTGGGCGCTTCTATCACTGGAATAAATTTACCATTAGCGAGTTTATTAATCATAGCGGCTGTTTGCTCTAACTCATAACACGCACTCGTGTCACGTAAGCCCCAATAAACAATAACCTCTCGTTGAGAGTTCTGCAAAGCTAGATGCTCAAACATAGACTTCACATAAGAAAACCCGGTTCCACCTGCAATAAGCAATAGTGGGCGCTCACTATTTTCTCGCAACTGTGCATTACCAAAAGGCATTTCTACCGTAACTTCTGTATTAGCTTTTATGTGTTCTATCACTTGCATTGGATAACTGTCCGAGCCAAAAGCACCAATTTGCAATTCTATCAGTTCAGCGCCAGGAGCACTGGCAATTGAAAAAGGACGTTTATCTTCGTCACTCATTACAAAGTTTAAATACTGTCCGGCAGAGAAATCAACAGGCATGTTAGGCTTTAGAAGCGCCTTATAAACATGCTCCGTCAATGGTGTTAACGACGCTACCTGACATGTGATCACTTTCATTTATTCTTTACCTTATTACTGCATGCTGACTATATTAGCCGCATTTTTAATGTGAATTTTTGGTCTCGTTTGAGATATTAAGTTCATCCCAAATCTCGTCAACTTGGTCTTTAATTTCTTGCGTCATCTCTATGGGTTCACCCCACTCGCGATTCGTTTCGCCAGGCCACTTATTCGTTGCGTCTAAGCCCATTTTTGAACCTAAGCCTGAAACAGGTGACGCAAAATCTAAATAATCTATCGGTGTGTTCTCAATTAACACAGTATCGCGACTTGGATCCATGCGCGTTGTCATTGCCCAAATAACATCTTGCCAGTCTCGTGCATTAATATCATCGTCACATACAATAACAAACTTGGTGTACATAAATTGACGTAAAAACGACCAAACACCCATCATCACACGCTTAGCATGACCTGCATATTGCTTTTTAATGGTCACTACCGCTAGACGATATGAACACCCTTCTGGTGGCAAGTAAAAGTCTTGGATTTCAGGAAACTGTTTTTGCAAAATAGGGACAAACACTTCATTTAGCGCTACACCTAAAATCGCCGGTTCATCAGGCGGACGACCCGTGTAAGTGCTATGATAAATAGGATCTTTTCTATGCGTAATATGCGTTACGGTAAATACCGGAAAATCGTCAACTTCATTGTAGTAGCCGGTATGATCGCCATAGGGTCCCTCGGGTGCTACTTCATCCGGGTCAATATAGCCTTCAAGTACTATTTCAGCGCTCGCAGGAACCTCTAAGTCACTACTTATGCACTTAGCAACTTCTGTTTTACTACCACGCAATAAGCCCGCGAAAGCATACTCTGACAAAGTATCTGGAACAGGCGTAACAGCTCCTAAAATGGTTGCCGGATCAGCACCAAGCGCAACAGCAACTGGATATTTTTCACCTGGAAAAGCTTTTTTAAACTCTTGAAAATCTAATGCTCCGCCGCGATGCGATAACCAACGCATAATCACTTTATTGCGACCTAACAATTGATTACGATAAATACCTAAATTTTGTCGTGATTTATGCGGCCCTTTAGTTACGGTTAATCCCCATGTGATCAAAGGAGCAACATCACCAGGCCAACATTTTTGTATTGGCAATTGAGTTAAATCAACTGCATCACCTTCAAGTACCACTTGCTGACATAGTGGTTTTTTAATCACCTTAACCGGCATGTTAAGCACTTGCTTGTATAAAGGTATTTTACTTAAAGCATCACGGAAACCTTTCGGTGGCTCTGGCTCTTTTAATGCTGCCAACAATGTGCCTACATCACGTAAGGCTTTTACATTTTCTTGCCCCATAGCCAAAGCAACACGATCAGGCGTACCAAATAAATTGGTTAATACTGGCATTTTGTGTGGCTTACCATTTTCGTCGATTGGGTTTTCAAATAACAATGCTGGACCGCCTTGTCTTAAGGTACGATCACTGATTTCTGTCATGGTTAAATCAGTAGAAATAGGCTGGCTAATCCGCTTGAGTTGACCTAATTTCTCTAGTTGAGAGATAAAATCTCTTAAATCACTGTATTTCATATTAGAATTTGATGAAAAATTTGTCGTACATTATAACGGTAATAAACCTAAAACCCCTAATCGATAGCAGCATCAAGTTAATAATTCTGCTTTTATCGTATCCCATTTCAATTTATCGCCGATTAATTTTATATTACCCATAAAAAATGCCAGCTAATTGCTGGCATTTTTTAAAAGTTAATAACTAGCTTATTGACGTTTCATCGAATCAAAAAATTCGTCATTAGTTTTCGTCATAGCCAATTTATCAATCATGAATTCCATCGCGTCAATCTCACCCATTTCATGAACGATTTTACGCAGTATCCACATTTTCTGTAGTTCATCAGGCTTAGTTAAAAGTTCTTCGCGACGCGTGCCACTGCGGTTAAAGTGGATAGCAGGGAAAACACGTTTTTCAGCAATTTTGCGTGAAAGGTGTAATTCCATATTACCTGTACCTTTAAACTCTTCGTAGATAACTTCATCCATTTTAGAGCCAGTATCAACAAGCGCTGTTGCGATGATAGTTAAGCTACCACCTTCTTCGATATTACGAGCAGCACCGAAAAATCGCTTTGGACGATGTAATGCGTTCGCATCAACACCACCGGTTAATATTTTACCTGACGATGGAATAACAGTGTTGTATGCACGTGCAAGTCGAGTGATTGAATCTAATAAAATCACAACATCTTTTTTATGCTCAACTAAGCGCTTTGCTTTTTCGATAACCATTTCGGCAACTTGAACATGACGATTGGCTGGTTCGTCAAAAGTTGAAGCAATTACTTCACCCTTAACTAAGCGCTGCATTTCAGTTACTTCTTCTGGACGCTCATCAATCAGTAATACCATTAACTCCGCATCAGGGTGGTTATGCGCAATACTTTGAGCGATGTTTTGTAACAATAAGGTCTTACCCGCTTTTGGCGGAGCAACAATCAAACCACGTTGCCCTTTACCAATTGGAGATGCTAAATCTAAAACACGTGCGGTAATATCTTCGGTAGAACCATTTCCACGTTCCATTGTTAAACGGTCAGTAGGATGAATAGGCGTTAAGTTTTCAAAAAGGATTTTATTGCGAGAGTTTTCTGGACGGTCAAAGTTTACTTCATTAACTTTTAAAAGAGCGAAGTAACGTTCGCCATCTTTTGGTGGGCGAATTTTACCGGTAATGGTATCGCCTGTTCGCATACTAAATCGACGTATCTGGCTTGGTGATACATAAATATCATCTGGGCCTGCTAAATAGGAAGAATCCGCTGAGCGTAAAAATCCAAAGCCGTCTTGTAGAATTTCTAAAACACCGCTACCAAAAATATCCTCACCACTTTTAGCGTGGGCTTTTAATATGGCAAAAATAATGTCTTGTTTGCGGTTACGAGCTAAATGCTCCAATTTCATTGATTCTGCGAGTTTAACCAGTTCGCTGATCGACTTTTCTTTAAGTTCGTTAAGATTCATATTGGGGGTTCTTAAACTATTTAGGTTGTTATGCTGTGCCGTTTGGCAATTTAGGATGTTTAAATATGGTTTTTTTTGAAATGTTCTTTCTTTAGAAAACTAAATTTAGCATTAAAAAGTAAACCAGTAAAGGATCACTTAATTGATCTTATGATAAATAATAAAAAGGTCCGATAATTCGGACCTTTTTTTATAAATTGTTATCAATAAACTCTTTTAATTGAGTTTTTGATAAAGCGCCAACTTTCGTATCGGCTACAGCACCATCTTTAAACAGTAACAAGGTAGGAATACCACGAATACCGTATTTAGGTGGGGTGTTAGAATTTTGATCAATGTTTAATTTACCGATAGTTAATTTACCAGCATATTCTTCAGCTACATCGTTTAACAATGGCGCGATCATTTTACATGGTCCACACCATTCAGCCCAAAAATCAACAAGGATTAGACCTGATGCATTGATTACATCTGTGTCAAAACTATCATCAGTTAACTGAACAATTTTATCGCTCATTTATATCTCCATTAAAGGTGGCCTATAGCCAATTGGTTAAGATTATACCTTCATCACAACTAATTACCAACTATCGTATATAACAGTTATGTGTATTAAATTTAAATCATATATAACAGTTATGTGTATTAAATTTAAATCATATATAACAGTTATGTGTATTAAATTTAAAAAATCAACTAGAGCCATCATTTTATTGTCGCTTTTATGTGAATCTAATTTTTATTAATTGCGTAACCTGTTAAGCTAGCGGTATGAAAAAAACACACTTAACAGAAATAAAGTTCTCGGAACTTAAGCTCGAGCCTACCGTTGTTAGCGGCCTCGAATCTATGGGCTTTGAATATTGCACTGCAATTCAAGCAAAGTCTTTACCTATACTGATGACAGGCAAAGATATTGCCGGTCAAGCACAAACTGGCGAAGGTAAAACAATTGCCTTTTTAGCGGCAACATTTCATCACTTATTACAGAAAAAAGATGTAACCCATAATCAACCACGTGCGTTAATTATGGCGCCTACACGTGAGCTTGCTATTCAAATTCATCGCGATGCGCTCGAAATGGCGAAAAGCACGGGTTTACGCCTCGGCTGTGTTTATGGCGGTGAAGGTTATGAAAGTCAGCGTTTAGAACTTGAACAAGGTGTAGATATTTTAATCGGCACTTGTGGTCGCTTACTTGATTACTTGAAACAAGGTATTTATAACCTTAGTAATATTGAAGTCGTTGTATTAGATGAAGCTGATCGTATGTTCGATCTAGGCTTTATTAAAGACATTCGCTATATGTTCAATAAAATGCCTGCTGCTACTGAACGTTTGAGCATGTTGTATTCTGCAACCTTATCATTTCGTGTTAAAGAGTTAGCTTTTGAACACATGAATGATCCTGAAAGTGTTGAAGTAGAACCTGATCAAAAAACTAATATTCGTATCAGTGAAGAATTATTTTACCCTTCTAATGAAGATAAAATGTGCTTACTACAAACACTGATTGAAGAAGACTGGCCTGACAAAGCTATTATTTTTGCCAACACTAAACATGTTTGTGAAAAAATTCATGCGCACCTAGAAGCAGATAAAATTCGCGTTGGCATGCTTACGGGCGATGTTATTCAAAAGAAACGTTTGAAAATTTTAGAGCAATTTACGGCCGGTGAATTAGACGTGCTAGTTGCTACCGATGTTGCAGCTCGTGGTTTACATATTCCTGCTGTTACGCATGTATTTAACTACGACTTGCCAGACGATTGCGAAGATTATGTTCATCGTATTGGAAGAACAGGCCGAGCCGGTGCTTCTGGTCATGCTATTAGTTTAGCTTGTGAGCAATATGTTTTTAATTTGCCAGCGATTGAAACTTATATCGACCATGCATTACCGGTCAGTAAATATGATCACGAAGCATTGTTAACCGACTTACCTAGACCTAAGCCACGTCCACGTCGCCATAAACCTCACAATGGTGGCCAAAACCGTAGCCGTAGTTCAAGTAATAGGCCTCAAAGGAACAGTTAGTTAATGACGACCACTTCCATGGAGACTTTATCACCTCTATATGCTGTGGTCGATTTAGGCTCTAATAGCTTCCATATGTTAATTACGCGACAACTTGCCGATAGCGTGCAAGTTGTTGACAAAGTTAAGCGTAAAGTTCGCCTTGCCGCTGGCTTGAATGAACAAAACATATTGTCTGAGCAAGCCATGGCAAAAGGCTTAGAATGTTTACGCTTTTTTGCCGAACGCTTGCAAGATATTCCTGTTCAAAACATCCGCATAGTTGCTACCGCAACGTTAAGACTAGCGAATAATCGCGCTGATTTTATTACCAAAGCCGAAGCGATATTAAACCTTCCTGTGACACTATTAAGCGGTATTGCTGAAGCGGAACATATATACCTTGGCGTAGCCCACACAAGTTCAAGTGCTAATAAACGTTTAGTGTTAGATATTGGTGGTGCCAGTACTGAGCTCATTGTTGGTCGAGGTTTTACCGTTAAAAAAGCCCATAGTCTTGATATAGGCTGCGTTACTTTTAATCAACAATACTTTCCAAATGGAACGCTTTCAGAAGAAAACTTCAAGCAAGCCATATCTGCCGCTGAACTCGCTATTTCATCTATAAAACAAGACTTTGTCGACATTGGTTGGCAATGTGTACTCGGTGGTTCAGGTACCATGCAAGCATTAGCAGAAATGCTAATTTATCAACATAAACCGAGTATTATTTCATTAGAATATCTCTATCAAGTTAAAACACAAATACTTGATTTTGATCTTATTAACAACATTAACATTGCAGGACTATCGATAGAAAGAAGTCCTGTTATTGCTAGTGGGTTAGCTATTTTAATTGCTTTGTTTCAGCAATTGTCGATCAAAGAGTTAACACTTTCTAGCGGAGCATTACGTGAAGGCTTGTTATATGAAATGCTACCTAACAGCCATAAAACCAATATTCGCCAACGCACTATCAGTTCTTTAAGCCAGCGTTTTCATATTGATCAGCTACATGCTAATAATGTAAAACGACAAATAAAAACTATATTTTCACAACTTAAATCTATTTGGTCATTACCTGACGAAAATGCATTAGCACTATTATTGGCCAGCGCTGATTTGCATGAAATAGGCTTGTTATTGGCATATAAATATCATCAGCAACATAGTGCTTATATTTTAAATCATGCTGATTTAGCTGGCTTTAGTCAATCAGATAGACAATTACTGGTTAGCTTTGTCTCGCTTTATAAAGGGGACATAAAACTCGCAATCATTGAGCAACAATCGGCGATTGACCTTGAAACGGCTAAGAAATTATTAATTATTCTGCGTTTAGCTATAAAGTTGTGTCATCGCCGTAAAGACGATGACTGGCCAAACTATCGTGTATCGCTAAACGATCATGTATTACAGTTACATTTACCGCGAGCTTGGCTGATTGAGCACACACTGATCCATGACGAATTAAAGCAAGAGAATCACCATATTGCTAAACTCGGTTATGGTTTGAATATAATGTGCGATAAGTAAGTCGTAGATTAGGCATCACGGAATGCTAAGACAAAAAACTCTTTCCAGTTAAGTTATACGCTGTTCAAGTAATAGATACTTTACGAAAACAGCAATAATTATGAAAATTTTGAGATAAAAAAGCCGTAATATTTTTATCACGGCATTTATATATCAGTTACTCATAAAGCATCAAATACTGTCGTACTTTATGTTTTTTGCTCTTCTTTTAACCAACGCGCAACTTGCTTAGCAAAGTAAGTTAAAATTCCGTCAGCACCCGCGCGTTTAAAGGCCAATAAACCTTCCATTACGCAAGGCTTTTCTGCCAACCAACCATTTTGAATAGCAGCCATATGCATGGCATATTCGCCACTGACTTGATACGCATAAGTTGGCACTTGAAAGGTGTCTTTTACTCGGCGAACCACGTCTAAATAAGGCATACCTGGCTTAATCATCACCATATCTGCGCCTTCATGAATATCTTGTGCGACTTCATGAAGTGCTTCATTACTGTTCGCTGGGTCCATTTGATAAGAAAACTTATTACCACCTTTAATATTACCCGCAGAACCCACCGCATCACGAAATGGACCATAATAACTCGACGCATATTTAGCTGAATAAGCCAGTATTTTAGTATTGACATAATGATGCGTTTCTAACATTTTTCGAATAGCGCTTATACGGCCATCCATCATATCGGAAGGAGCAACAATATCGGCACCTGCTTGTGCATGAGATAACGCTTGTTTAACTAATATATCTTTAGTTATATCGTTAAGCACATAGCCGTGCTCATCAATAATGCCATCTTGGCCATGAGTAGTGAAAGGGTCTAAGGCAACGTCTGTGATCACCCCTAAACTTGGAAATTTTTCTTTTACCGCGCGAACAGTTCGCTGAGCTAAACCGTCAGGATTATAGGCTTCTTCTGCCAACAGTGACTTTTTATCTGCGGGTGTGACAGGAAAAATAGCAATGGCGGGTACGCCTAAGTCGGTTAATTCTTGACACTCTGCCAATAGTAAATCAATACTTTTGCGCTCTACTCCCGGCATTGACTCAATAATTTCACACTGGTTTTCACCCTCTAAAACAAATACTGGATAGATTAAATCATTAACCGTAAGCTGATGCTCAGACATTAAACGTCGTGAAAAGTCATCAGAGCGCATACGGCGCATTCGACGGGCAGGATATTGACCAAAGACGTTGTTCATACTTATTTCCTATAACAATGTAAATTTTATTCATACCAACAGAATTAATGAATCGCGCAAAATATAGAACGATACGGCACACTAGATTTTTTTAAGATGCGCTAACTCGACAGGTTTATTTTTTCAATTGGCATAACTTGTACTTGATCTCGACCAGCGGCTTTTGCTTTATAGAGTGCTTTATCGACATACTCAAAAATAATTTCTGGTGTAATTTCTTTCTCTTGCTGATAAGTGGTAACACCACAGCTTACGGTTAATTTAATAACGTTTTCATTATTATAAACCTGTTGCTGTCGTACATTTTCACATATCTCTTGAGCTAGTGCTAAAGCGCCTTTATCATCGGTTTCGGGCAGAATTAAGCAAAACTCTTCGCCACCATATCGGCAGCCGACATCAGAGCTTCTCCGTAATAGTGATTTAATCATGCTAGCTACTTCTACAATGCATTTATCACCGGCTAAATGACCAAAGCTATCGTTTACATTCTTAAAGTGATCAATATCGACTAAGATAATACTTAATGGCGTTAAGTTACGGCGGCTACGTCTAAATTCAGCCACTATTTTTTGATCGTAATAACGACGATTATAAAGTCCTGATAAATCATCAAGAGTGTTCTTTTCTTTTAGCTCTTGATTAACCGCTTCTAATTCTTGTAAAGCTATATTTAACTCTAACGTTCTTTCTTGAACTCGACTCTCTAATTGCTCTTGGCTTTCATCCTGCAAAATTTGTAGCTCTTTCTGTGCTAATTCAGAGGTTTTTACGCTCGACATAACCTGTTGCTGAGCTAACTTTTCATCACGTAATTGACAGAAGTATGTATGTCCCATCAAATACGTAACCATGATGGCCATAACCCAAAAAGCGCTCATATCTACACAGTTAATAATATGGGCAGAAAAACTAAGATAATAGAGTAAATAAGCCAAAACATTAAAGCTTAATTGTACAATGAGGATTAATGAGAATATTTTCAGTAGGTCAACGTTTACTGTCTTTTCACATTTGGTGACATACAGTAATGCAAGTAAACTAATACTGGTAGAAATTTGCGTTAATAGCCAAGTATGATTAGGGCTAAACAGAAAACTTAAGGGCACTATCAGTGCGATAATAATTGATAAGCGCAGCAATAATTGATAACTATTATGCTCATCTTTTTTGAGTGCAAATAACTTAATCGTAAAAATAAAAAATATAATGTTAGATAAGTTAGCGAGTAAAATACTCTCAACATTGAAGAAATATAGGTTATTGGTCAATAATGCGAGTAATGAAATCCCCCCAGCAACTAAAATACTCAATGATTTTACAGTAAAGAATAACGCTAATGTCGCCACACTGTAACTGCGTGAAGCTTTAGCCCATGTAAAGCACATCAAGAGTAAAATTAGGCTACTACCAATAAAAATATGTTGTATATGCAATTGCAACAGCACACTCGTTTTTGCCACTAAATGAGTACCATGAGCCATTACCCCAAAACTGGTAAATAGTGTAATAAGACAAAAAATTAGGCTGTTAATTACATTACGCATTGTTAGTACTTAAACTAAAAAAGGTGTCAGAGTTAAGCTTAGTTTGTTTAATTATTTCCTGCTCACTGTAATTCATTAATTCGGCTAAAACCGTCACAATATAAGGTAAATAACTGGGTTCATTTCGGCTACTTTTAGGCTTGGGACGAATATTTCTTGGCGTTAAATAAGGTGCATCAGTTTCTATCATTAGTCTATCTAATGGAATTAAAGAAACAATATCGCGTAACTGCTGTCCTCTTCGCTCATCACAAAGCCAACCCGTAATTCCAATATACATATTAGCCGATAAACATTGTTCTAATTCTCGTTGATTACCAGTAAAACAATGAGAAACCATGGCTGGAATTCGAGAAAAATAAGGTCTTAATATTTCAAACCAAGGTTCAAAGGCATCTCTTTGATGCAAGAATAAAGGCAATTGCAGTTCTGATGCTAAGATCACTTGCTGAGTAAAAACATTTTTTTGGTTTGCTGCAGTTGAAAAGTTGCGATTAAAATCTAATCCACATTCACCAATGGCTTTAACACAGGAGTTTGCAGCTAAAACACCCAATTTGTCTTGAAAGTTTAATGCAGCGTTATCAGCATCGTGCGGGTGAATACCAACAGTACTATATAAATAATCAGGATGTTGTTGGCAAAGTTTTATAGCCTGCTGACTTTCTTCAAGATTGGTCCCCGTAATAACCATGGCACTTACATTTGCCTGTTTAGCACGCATAAGCACTTCTTCACGGTCCTTATCAAAACGCGCGTTGGTTAAGTTAACTCCAATATCAATCAAAAAACAAACTCTTTACTTAAATACATATCATCATATTCTGTGGATTTAAGCATATTGAAGGCTTCGACTATAACACCAATAATATTAATGACTGGCTTAACTAAGCAGTCAAAAAAAAACAAGATTATAAGCGAAGTTCTCTGCACTATTTTATATCCTCTGGCTCTGCTGTTTCTTTGTAATAAAGCGAAGCGATAATAATGCCTAGCTCAAATAGCAACAACATAGGTACTGCCAACATGGTTTGAGAAATAATATCAGGGGGAGTTAGCAACATACCAACAATAAAGGCACCAACAACAATATAAGGGCGTTTAGTCCGTAAGCTTTCTGGGGTTGTTACGCCTGTCCAACACAATAATATGATGGCAATTGGAATTTCAAATGCCGCGCCAAAAGCAAAAAATAGTTTTAACACGAAATCTAAGTAGCTACTGATGTCCGTGGCTATGGTAACGCCATCGGGTGCGACCGATGAAAAGAATGTAAAAGCTACTGGAAATACCACGTAGTAAGCAAATGCAATACCACCATAAAACAATAGCGTACTACCAAACATTAAAGGCGCAATTAAGCGCTTTTCGTTTTTATACAAACCAGGTGCAATAAATGACCACAACTGATACAAAATGTAAGGCATAGTAATAAATATTGATAAGACTATGGTCAGTTTAAACGGTGTAAAGAAAGGTGATGCTACGTCAGTAGCGATCATTTGTGTCCCTTCAGGCATCACAGCCAAAAGCGGCTGTGCAACATATTGATAAATATCTTGAGCGAAGTAGATTAACGAACAAAAAACAACGAGAACACCTAGCACGGCGTGTAATAGCCGTGTTCTTAGTTCTAATAGATGATCAAATAATGTGTGGTTTTGCTTAGCAGTTGAACTCATTTAGTCTGCTTTTCATCTTTATTATCATTTAGCTTATCAATATCATCTTTAGACTTTATTGACTGTTCAGCTGTTTGATAGGGATTATTTACCATTTCTGCCGCTTCTTTTAGAGACTTTACAGAAGCCTCAATTTCTGGCGACAGATCCTTCATGCCTGATTGTTCAGCTTTCTTTAAATTTGCATGCAATTCTTGAATACGCAACTCTTCAGTGAGTTCGTTTTTAACGCTTTCACTAAAACCACGAATACTCGCGATCCAACCCCTAACGGTTCGAATTGCAACGGGCAATCGCTCTGGGCCGAGAACCACAAGGCCAATAATCGCGATTAATGATAATTCCCAAAAGCCAATATCAAACATTAGACTTTATCTTTCTCTTTTTCATCCACAGCGCTCTTACTTGCTGTTTTATCACCTAAACTATCACTTGAAGTAGAATCTTCTTCTGAAGCTTGGTCTTTTTTAGCGGGTTCATCAGAAACAGCACCTTTAAAGCCTTTGATTGCTGAACCTAAATCAGTGCCTAAATTACGTAATTTTTTAGTGCCAAATAACAACACAACAATCACTGCAATAATTAATAATTGCCAAATACTTATACCGCCCATAAAAAAACTCCTATAATTTAATTGAATTCATTATAAAGTTTATAGAAATAAAATCACCAACTGATATGCTAAATGTCTAGGTAAAACAAAATTTGATAAGAATGTATTGTAAAAATCGATGTTATTGGCATTTATGCCTAGTATTTTTTTACTTTGTGTTTGCAAATTCAGCACAAGCTTTCACTTCACAAGAAGAAAAAGCGCATGTTGATCAAAAAGATGATCACTGGATGCAAGGATTGCATGAAACGGTTTCTGATTCCGTTTATCAATCTGCGCAATGGTTTGATAGCTTTTTTATCGCAAATGATAGTGAAGAACAACAAAATCCAACAACAACCGCAAAAATTCGTTTTGCCTGGTTGCCAAAAAGTCGTGACTGGAGCGAGGTAAAAACCCGCTTTCGCATACGGGTTAAGTTACCGCATTTTCAAGATAGAGTAAGTTTAGTACTCTCTGATGAAGCAGATGATCAACTCAATAACTTACCTTTAGAGTCGGCAAACACAAATTCGAGTGTTGAAGAAGAAAAATTCTCTTTAGCCTTAAACTATACCCAAGAAAAAAGAGATGATCGCTTGATGAACTATCGCTTAGGTATTTCAGGCGGTGACATATTTGTTAGAGCAAAACATAAGCGTCGTTTCGACTTGAGCCCAACACAAAGCTTCTTAGTTGAACCGTCACTCTATTACTTTCTCGACGAAGGTCTCGGCGCTAAGCTTTTACTCGAGTATGATTACCAGTTAAGTAAAAAATCTCAATTTCGCATTAACTACAGCATCCGAGGTTCGGCAGAGTTTAGTGGTATTCGTTGGAAACATGGATTTTACAAATTACATCAAATCAACGAAACCACAGCTTCAGTTATTAGCTTACAAGTAGAGGGTGAGCGTAACGGCGAACGAGGGTTTGTCGTTGATAATTATACTTTAGGTTATAGATATCGTTTTAATGCCCTAAGAGAATGGCTATTTTTTGAAATAGAGCCTTTTTTAGAGTTTCCAGAAGATAAAAACTATACCACAACCCCTGGTATTGCATTACGCATCGAAGGATATTTCCATAAAGGCTAAGAGTTTCAATGTTAGTGGGTTGCTATGCTCGATACATAGCAACAACATTATTCTCAACTTTAGCTTTTTCGATTTTTCCTGGTCGGCTAATATGATAACCCTGGCCAAATTCACAACCTACATTTTGCAGCTTTTTCAACATAACTTCAGACTCAATACCTTCAGCCACTAAACGGTAGCCAAATTTTGTACCTAATTCATGTAACGCTTTCACTAATGAAAGGTTTTTATCACTTTTGTTTATCGAACGGATAAAGCTACGGTCGAGTTTAATAAACTCAAACGGATAGTTATGTAAAAAATTAAAAGAGGATAAGCCTGCACCGTAATCATCTAAAGCTAATTTAACACCAAACTCTTTAAGTTTTCGTAAACCCTTAAGTGCTAATTCGGTATGTCGAGAAAAAGCAGACTCGTTAAATTCCAAAATAAGTCGCTCTGGCTCTATGGTATTATTGCTAATCAGTCCCATCAGCTTGGTTAATTGATTCGCTTGTATTAAATGACGTCCTGAGAGATTAATACCAATATAAGCATGTTTATATTCTTCAGATTGTTTCCACAGTTTTAGTTGCGCACAAACTTCTTCAATAACCCATGTTTCTATATCCAAAATCATACCAGTTTCTTCTGCCATAAAAAGAAACTCACTAGGTGTTAATAAGCCTTTAGTTGGATGATTCCAACGTAAAAGCACTTCAAAACCTAAAGTTTTTGTTGAGCTTAAATCTGAAATTTTTTGATAATGTAATTCAAACTCTTTGCTTTTTATTGCCTGTCTAAGCTCTTGTTCAAGCGTCATGCTAGCAATGATTTTTTCCCGCATACTATCATCAAAGAAAACGTATCGACCGCGACCTAAACTTTTTGCTTGATACATAGCCGCATCAGCATCACGTAGTATTTCATTAGCATCTTTATAGCTAACGCGACTTTGCGCGATACCTATGCTGGCGTTTGAATATAAGGTATGACCATTAAGTTCAAAGGGTTGTGCAATTGATGTGATGATACGAGTAGCAATTTCTTCAATATCATCAGGTGATTGCAACGAATCAAGTAACACGACAAACTCATCGCCACCTAATCTTGCCAAAATATCATTATCACGAACACAATCTCGTAACCTTCTTGAAATTTCAATTAAGAACTGATCACCAGCATGATGTCCCAAGGTGTCATTAATCATCTTAAATCGATCTAAATCAATAAACAAAACTGCAAACCTATGATTTGGATGACGTTTTAAGTGTCGAATAGTATAGGTTAATCGATCTGAAAACATTGCTCGATTGGGTAGCTCTGTTAAGGCATCGTGATGAGCTTCATGATATAAACGCGCTTCTGCTTTTCGTCTTTCTTCAATTTGCATACGCAAATTTAGGTTAGTTGCTTGCAGTTCCTCTGTACGTTTATTAATAATTTTCTCAAGTGCTTCATGGCTTTGTAGCGCTTGTTGTTGAACTTTTTGTCGTATAATCTCAATCGCAATATGGTGACTAACAAATCGAAGTAACTCAAGATCTTTATTCTGATAAGCATCTTTATCTTGATAATGTTGAATGGCTATAACACCAAAAACTTCACCATGGTCAGATAACGGTGCGGCCAAAAAAGCCTGAGGTAATTTATCTTCAGGATAGGGTTGAGTAAACGCAGATTGAGTAACTTCACCTTGCTCTGCTAATGTGTATATCATTCCATCACTCAGCAGTATCGGTTTGCCCGTTTTTATTGGCATTTCGGAAAGACCGTCACTAAGTTTGCGTGTTTTTGGTTGTGCTAATTTTTCATCACAATAATAGGGAAACGCTAATTGACTTTTATCATCTGACAATAGTGCAATATAAAAATTTTTGGCTGGTAAAAGTTTACTTACTTCTCTATGCAATGCTTGATAAAACTCGTCTATATCATATGATTTAGCCGTTAGCTCAGAAATATTAAGTAAGACTTGATGCGCTCTAACCGCTAACTGTCTTTCAGCAATTTCACTCTGTAATTGCTGATTCGTTTGCGTTAATTTAACTGTGCGTTGGTGAATACTTGACGTTAATAACTCTCTACTGCGAACACGATCGATTGCTGTAACTAAATGTTCAGCAATACCTTCTAATATTTGACAATCTCTTGCAGAAAAACTTAGTGCCTCATCGTAACTTTGTAAGGCGATAACACCAATAATATTTCCGTTTCTTTTAAGTGGCACACCTAACCAGTCTTTAAATTCGGAGCCATACAATACAATTTCATCAGCGTTCGCAAGGTTTAATCGCATACTTTCCGAGCAATGAACTGGCTGTTGACGCAATAACACTAACCCCGAAAGGCTTTTTCGCCAATGAGTGAGATCAACTTGTTCGCACAAACCTTTTTCTAATGGGTTATGACAATGAGTTAATTGTAATTCGTCAGATGAGTTTAAAAGGGCTATATGAAAACTGTCAGTAACCAACAAGGTTTTAATTACGGATTCAAGGGCGTGATAAAATGCATTCATATCAGTTATTGAACTGGCTAATTCAGACAGTTGTAACAACCCTGATTGCATGGTTTTAATTTGTCGATATTTATTAAGTAACCGCTTTAATCTAGGAAGTTGACGTACCGCTTGTGTAGTTTCCGTCGCAGGAAATACCATGGTGTAAATTCCGTTTTTTTATTATTAGTATTATTTTTATACGACTAGTCTAACAAAATAAAATTGATTAGCTAGACCTTAGCGTAATTTATTCAATGTCATCCATCGCATTAAGTTAATTTATTAAGAGGTTAGTGATAAAAAACACTTGAACTAATAGCTTAATCCATTAGTTCAAGTGTAAGTTATTTATACTTGTTTAGATTAATTTTGGACATAAAAAAACCGGCAGAAGCCGGTTTAAAATAAATAGATTTTCAAGCTATGTAGCCATTGCACCTTTTAATTTCGCCAGTGCATTTTTCTCTAATTGGCGAACACGTTCAGCTGATATTTCATATTTATTCGCTAACTCTTGTAAAGTTGACTTATCATCAAGTAACCAACGAGTACGAATAATATCTTGGCTGCGATCGTCAAGACCAACTAAGGCATTACTTAGCCTTTTATTAGCATGTTGCTCCCAGTTCGAATCTTCTACTTCTGTAGCAAGATCAGATTGCTTATCTTCTAGATATTGCGCTGGAGAATATGTGCTTGCACTAGCGTTATCATCATCGTCAGTTGATAACTCAAAGGCTTGGTCCTGGTTACTCATACGAGATTCCATTTCCAAAACATCTTTAGTCGTAACACCAAGTGTTTCAGCTACGTTACTAACTTCTTCATGACTAAACCAACCTAAACGCTTTTTATTTTTACGTAAGTTAAAAAATAATTTTCGTTGTGCTTTAGTTGTAGCAACTTTAACTATGCGCCAGTTTTTTAGTACAAACTCATGAATTTCAGCTTTAATCCAGTGCACAGCAAAAGATACTAGGCGAACACCAACTTCAGGATTAAAACGTTTTACCGCTTTCATCAGTCCGATATTACCTTCCTGAATTAAATCAGCTTGTGGTAAGCCGTAGCCTGCATAGCCTTTAGCAACATGAATAACAAAACGAAGATGCGACATAATTAATTCTTGTGCCGCTTTTAAATCATTTTCAGAATATAAACGAGTTGCTAACTCATGCTCTTTTTCCGCCGTCAGCATTGGAATGCTATACGAAGATTGCACGTATGCTTCAATGCTGCCACTTTTAGGAACAGTTAACGCCATTGATTGCATTGATTCACTCATTTAATAACTCCTCTATCTAAATCTAATCTACTCGTGATAATAACATATTTACGCAAACCACCTCAAGATACAGATTTAGTGGTAAATAATAGGGGTGTATGACCGATCATCACGACTTTAATAGGTCAACATTAGCTTAGAAGACAGTGGTAAACAACACTCTCTTTCAATTTTTTTGTCAACAAACTGTTAAACTTTGTCACCAATATCAAAATTAGCATTAATAACAAGGTGATATAAAGCCTGCAAAGACTTATAAAACCATAACAACTAATCTGCAGTTGGTTCAATCGCTCGTATATGTTGTCGTACAGAAATAAAGCTACCCAATAAACCTAGGCCAATAGCGGTCGACTGCAAAATAATTAATTCATTAAAAGATAAGCCTGCCAGTACAAATTGGCTTTGGTATAGGTCGGTTAGCTGACGTAATGCGCCAGAAAGATAGCTGGCTAAAATAGCCACACAAATACTGGCGACAAAGCCACCTAATACTCCATACCATACACCCGCATATAAGAAGGGTCGTTGTATAAAGCTGTCGGTCGCGCCCACTAATTTCATTACCGCTATCGCATCTTTTTGATGAAGTATTGCCAAGCGAATAGTATTGCCAATAATTAAAACCACTGACAAACATAATAATAGTGCAATACCAAGCACAACGTCTTCAATGAGCTCCGCCATAGCTTGCAAGCGCGTTAACCATTCTAAATCGAGCTTACCTTGGTCAACACCACGTTCTTGCTCTAATTTAAGTAACAATTCTCGAGCAGCTTGGGCTTGGCTAAAACGCTGTGTAGGCGTGACTAATAATGTTGCAGGTAAGGGATTATCATCTAAATATTCTAAGGCTTGACCAAAACCAGAGCTGATCTTAAATTCCGTTAATGCCTGTTCAGCCGAAATATAAACAACATTAGCTACTTCAGGGTAAAGCTGAATACGTTGTACAAGGCTTTGTGCTGCTTTATCAGGAGTCGATAGTTTTAAAAACAAAGTGATTTCGGAGGCAGAGTCCCACTGATCCGTAACCGTTTGAGTGTTTTTAACAAATAAATGTAAAGTTGCGGGTAAGGTTAAGCTAATACCTAAAACAAGCACCGTCATCACCGAGGTAAAAGGTGTGCGCCACAAGTCACCTAAGCTACCTATTGCTTGTTGTAAGTGCCTTAGTACCCTATCGGTAAAGCGTGCAGTCCAGTTTAAGTGTTGGCCTTTATGGCGCGTGTCGTTAGCTGCCATTGTGTTCACCCATTGCTTGTAGCCCATCAACAATACCATCGGTAATCATATGACCTTGCTTTAGGGTGAGTGTTCTATATTTCATTCGAGCAATAAGCCCTAGATCATGAGTAGCAATGAGTACACTAACGCCCATATCGTTGAACTCTTCAAATAACCGGATAATATCTAACGACAATTTCGGGTCTAAATTACCCGTTGGCTCATCGGCTAATAAAATGGGGGGCTTGTTAACAATAGCTCGTGCAATGCCTACACGCTGTTGCTCCCCACCTGAAAGCATATTCGGAAAACACTTTAATTTACTGGTTAAATGAACTTTATCAAGCGCGGCCTCAACACGTTTACGCGTTTCTTTTTGGCTGTAACCTTCAATAATCAGGGGGAGTGCTACGTTTTCAAATACGGTGCGATCGGCTAATAGATTATGATTTTGAAATATCATGCCAATACCCCGTCGAACATAAGGTATTTGTGAGTATTTAATAGTAGATAATTCAGTGCCGTTTATTTCAATGCTTCCAGTACTGGGCTTTTCCATCATACTCATGAGCTTCAATAAAGTACTTTTACCTGCCCCAGAGTGACCCGTTAAAAACGCCATTTCACCGGGAGCAATAGTAAAGCTCACTTTTTTAAGTGCTAAAAATCCTCCTGGATAAGTTTTGCTAACGTCATTAAATCGGATCATATTAAATCTTATCTTTCTTATGCTTCGTGAGTAAATAATGCTTCGATAAAGTCATTGCCATTAAATGGTCTTAAATCGTCGATACCTTCTCCAACACCTAGATAGCGAATTGGAATAGCATGCTTGTCTGCGACAGCAAAAACAACACCGCCCTTTGCAGTACCATCGAGCTTGGTCAAGGTTAAACCTGTTAAGCCTACGGCTTCGTTAAAAAGTTTAGTTTGGCTTAGCGCATTTTGCCCTGTACCAGCATCCAGCGTTAACATCACTTCATGCGGTGCATTAACATCGAGCTTTTTCATAACACGAACAACTTTTTTAAGTTCTTCCATTAAATGACTTTTATTTTGCAAACGCCCTGCAGTGTCGGCAATAAGCACATCAACACCACGTGCTTTTGCAGCACTAATAGCATCAAATATAACCGAGGCACTATCAGCACCCGTATGTTGAGCAACCACTGGAATGTCGTTTCGCTCGCCCCATACTTGTAATTGTTCAACAGCCGCTGCACGGAAAGTATCGCCCGCAGCTAACATTACCGATTTGCCTTCTGCTTGAAATTGTTTAGCTAGCTTACCAATGGTGGTAGTTTTACCCACACCATTAACGCCAACCATTAAAATGACAAAAGGGCCATTGGTTGAGTCAATTTCTAACGGCTGGGTCACCGGTTCAATAATTTTTTTAAGCTCAATTTTTAATAGTTCATATAATGCTTCGGCATCTTTTAAATCACGACGAGATGCTGACTCTGTTAATGAATTGATAATTTTAGTTGTTGTTTCTACCCCCACATCGGCGAGTAATAAATGCGTTTCGAGTTCTTCGAATAATTCTTCGTCTATTTTTTTACCACTAAATAAACTGACAAGTCCGCCGCCCAAGTTTTGGCGTGTTTTTGTTAAACTTTGCTTTAAGCGTGTGAAAAAGCCAGCTTTTGGCTCTGGCTCTGGCTCTGGCTCTGGCTCTGGCTCTGGCTCTGGCTCTGCAGGAAATTCTTCAACAACAGCCCCATCAATTGCAACTACTTCCGCTAATGGTGGCACGCTAAATTCAGCAAGTGGTTTTTCATCAACAGCTGCAGTGGTTGTTACTTGCGCTTCATTCTCGATAGATTGCTCAACGTCTTCAATGCCTTGTTCAACATCGCTTTCAGCTTCTGAAGTCGCTTTTTCTTGTTCTTTATTACCCAGACCTAACCAGGAAAACATACCTTTTTTCTTCGACATAAATGTATTTACAATATTAGTTGGATGTATGAGTTTACTACTAAAATCATTTGACTAGAATAGGTTCAAAGGTGAACAATTCATAAGATCAAGTTGGTATTCGTGAGTAAACAAGGATAAAATTATCGATATAGTATCACCTAACCTGCCGACAAAAAACAAAAGCTGTTTAAGTTATGAGCAAAGTCAAAAAACAATCTGATAAAAATGCCCCTAAAGGCCAAATTCGCATCATTGCAGGTCAATTTCGTGGGCGAAAATTGCCCGTATTAATGGCAGATGGTTTACGGCCAACCACTGATAGAGTGAAAGAAACCGTATTTAATTGGCTAATGCCTTATATTCAAGACGCTAATTGCTTAGATTGCTTTGCCGGGTCTGGCGGATTAGGCTTTGAAGCCATATCACGTGGTGCTAGCGCTGTAACATTAGTCGAATTAAATAAACTTGCAGCCCAGCTGTTAAAAGACAATAAAGCACTTCTCAAAGCAGATAATATTCAAGTTATTCAGCAAAATGCTTTAGATTTTTTACACAATAACCAACAGAGTTATTCGTTAGTGTTTATTGATCCGCCTTTTAGAAAGGGCTTAGCGCAACAAGCAGCTCAATTGTTAAATGAAAAAGGTTTAACGGATGATGCCTTAATATATGTTGAGATGGAAACTGATCATAATACGCAAATAATGCCAAGCCACTGGCAACTGCTAAAAGAGAAAGTTGCCGGGCAAGTTGTTTATCGACTTTATCAGAATAGTGCGGATTGAACTCAAAAGAGAGCACTGTAACTATTGCAATAATATAGCGATATAAGCCGCTATATTATTAATTTTTATAGTTAATGTGTAATAGCTTTAGGCTTTAGCATAAGATCATGAAAATCAAAGCTAAAATCTGTCGACTCAGATACCGCCTTCATAGTGACAAAGTTAATGCTGCCATCTGAATTTAGCTTAAAATTCACATAAGCATCCGCTTCTAAAGTACGGTCGTCCCAGCGAACAATAAAGGTGTTGTGCTGATAATGCACTAACTTACCAAGCAATGCCGGCGTATTAGTAAACTGCATGACCAAATCATCGTTCGTTAAACTAATGGTAATTTCACCATACCAATTATCAACATAGCTTTGAGCATAATGAGCAAGTGATAAAGGGGGAGTTGAATTCTTATCAATATTTGCGGCTACTTTTGCTAACTGTGTTTTTTTCTTAATGGTTTTTTCTCGCTGTAATTTCGCATAATGTTCAACCCAATCTTTTGCAGGCAACTCAAGATATTCGGTTAAAATTTGTTGAGATAATGCGTTAAGGGCAAATCCCGACTGCTGATTAGTTAAAATTATCATAGCTAAATTTTCTTCTGGCACCATCACCACTTTTGACACCATACCTAATATGCCTCCGGTATGTCGTACCACTTTGACCCCGTGATAATCTTTAACAAACCAACCTAAAGCATATGCATAAAAATGCGTTTTATCTTGCGCTGTTGTTTGTTGCGAAACAGGTAATAATGTACGTGCTTGCCACATCTCACGACTTTGCTGCTCACTAAAAAGTCTTAACGTTGTATCATCAACATCATATTGTCCGCGATTAAGCTGTGCTTTAAGCCATAACGACATATCATTTACACTAGATGCCACCGAACCAGCAGAAGAAAATTGTTCTAAAAAGTTACCACCAACAACGTTTAACTTTCCGTCTAGAGGTACATGAGCACGAGCAACATTTTTATTGTTTTTGGCAATCAAAGAAAATTTAGCTCGGGTATTATTCATTCCTAATCGATCGAAAATACGTGTTTGAATCACTTCTTGCCAAGGCTGTCCGGTTAGTTTTGCAATGATCTCTCCTGCAATAACATACATTAAATTATCGTAAGCAAATTCACTACGAAAGCTCGATACTTGCGGTAAATACTTTAAACCTTTAATAACATCTTGGTTGGTAAGGGTGGTTTCAGGCCATATCATTAAATCGCCAGCACCTAACCCTAAACCACTGTTATGTGATAGCAAGTCGATGATTGTAAACTCACGCGTAACATAGGCATCGGGTAGTTGAAACTCTGGAATAATATCAATAACTTTTGTTTGCCAAGTTAACTTCCCTTCATCCACTAAGCCTGCCAATAACGCCGAGGTCATCGCTTTGGTATTTGACGCTATACCAAATAAGGTATCTGCATTTACTGGCGCTTTACTGCCGTGTTTAAGCACGCCAAAGCCCTTACTTAGCACCACCTCGTTATCTTTAATGATAGCGACAGCAATACCTGGCACTTGAAAAGTACTCATGATTTTATGAACAGATGATTCAATACGCTCAATTTTATTACTATTACTAGCACTAAGCGTTTGTGCATTTACGTTCTGAAGTGTCGATAGCGCAATTAAGCCAGCACATAGCCCGATATAATTTAATTTCATCTAACTTCCTTGGTTGATTATTTGATCATTCATAAAAATCGGACACCTAAAATAACTTTAAATAAGCTTTTAAAACCTAAGTCCATTTTATAATAAAGAGATTAAAGTGTGTGGCTTACATCGTCAACATCAAGTAATTCTGCTTGGTTAAAAACGGTTTGTGGCAGAATATAATTAGCAAAACTCACTAAATCATTATTACTTAAATGCTGTTGAAATAAAGACTTACTAATATATTCTTGAGGTAGATACTGACGCGTTAACTCACTAAAGTAAGTTTCGTTAACACTTAAAAGGTCAATCGACTTAGGTGCTAAAATACGTAAAAAGTCTGGCGCAAGTGCAATCAAGTTAATGTTAGCTTGAATACTGACATAACTACTGCTCGCTTGCGGCGTAATATGGATAGTTAAGTAATGCATGCCTTTAATGGCATTAATGGAGTAACCAAAAGGTTCAAAAACAAAGTCATCCAATATATAACCCGCTAGAAGTCGATCTAATTGTAAAAATTCTCTAATTTCATTAGCAGCTAAACCAAGGGTAGTAAGTTTATCAGAAGCTTTTTGGCAAATTTGGTAAGCGATTAACTCGTATGATTTATCTTCTTGATTCAACTTAAAATGGGTATCTTGATTAAATATATAATTATGATGACCGTCTAATTCGCCAAATCGAAATGATTGACCTTTTACGTATTGTCCAAGCAAAGCAATATCATCACCAAAACTACTTAACTGGGCATGAGCGAAATACTCATTTTTTCTTTGATAAGTGATCTGCTGAATTTTACTCATCCCGACTTGTTGAATAAAATATTCAACAGAATGTACTAAACGGGTATTGCCACAGGTAATAATAAGTAGACGATCATGCCAAACAAATAAACTAGATTCCGATAGCAAAAATGCTTTACAGTCTTTATTTTCAATCGTTGATAATATTTTTGCATTACAACATTGTACAAGTGCTTGCCAAAAATTTTCTTCGAGGTCAGCGATTAATGAAATTTGCGTGGCATCAATGATAATTTCAGCTTTCTTTTCTGAACCTTCAAAAAACAATTCATTTATCCTCGGTTATCTAGCTTTCAATTAATTCGACCAAGCGTTTTATAAATCAGTAAACGCATTTGACTATGCAGTGTTAATTTCTATGCCTAGATTTGAAAGGCCTTCTTCTAATACCAAGGCTTTGGCTTTAACACAACTCGCTTTGTTTTCACTGGCTGATGTTAAGAAGTCAAATAACTCATTTTGTGTGGCAATTTCCCACTGCATTAATGGGTGTTCACGAATTTGCTGCTCTGAGATCATTATCTCGTCTTCTTCTGGCGTTATTTCGTCAATTTGCTGAGCTAAGCTCAACTCAACATAATAACTAACACTGTTTTCTGACAACTTACTCACGTTGATAAAACCATCGCTTTCAGGGTCTTGCATTGCTTGAAACAACGACATTAATGCCATTGCACTATCAAGCGCAGGAAATACACCTAAAAAATCAAATAACTCAGGATCAGGCACTTGTTCTTCAAGTTTTGCTATTTGAGCATCATAGTTAATTTTGCAACGGTTGGCTTTATCTAACCATTGCCAAATAAGGTCTAGCTGATTTCTCAAAATCTTAAAATTACCAAACTCGGTATGCTCTGAAAACATTTGATAATTTGGTATCATGCGCTCAAGTAACGCTGCACAAAATGCCACCTGCTGCCATTGGCTTAATTTATTAAAAGGTAGGTTTATCGACACGTAGAGTCTCGTTATTTAGATTGAAAAAGGAAGGTATTATATACCGATATACCATTAAGATGCGAGTTACATCAAGATGCAAACGCCCAGTTTAATCGGCATGTTTTTATCCATAATGAGTTCGTTAAAATGGTGGCATTAAAAATAGGGTTTATGAACGGATAAAAGTACTGTTTACAAAAATTACCCGTAGTTATCGCTTATTTGCTTAATTTTGTAATCTGCTTCTGCGCATACTCAAAGCGCAATCGATATTCAGTTAGTTTATCTTCGAGCTCATTAATTTGCTGGTCTAATTTTCGATTTAACTCAGTGTTTTCATCACGAAGATATTTTATTGTTTCACGGGCTTTATTATATTCTACTTCTTGCTTGCCTTTATTTTCTTGATGCAGCAGTCTATTTTTCGCTGCTCTTGCTCTATCTTGGTCTAACTCTGCTTTAACAGTTGTTAATTGTGTTTGTTTTTTATTTAAATCTTGCTCTATTTTTTCTAAATTTTCTAAGGCCTGGGTATAAGAAAGCTCTAATTCAGAAAACTTAGACATTGCTGTTTCTGTCTTTGTCACTTGTGCTTCGAGCTGCTGCGTTAAATCAGACGCTGTTGTATCAGCCTGTCGCTGTAACTCGGTAAGTGCTTTGTTTTTATCGGTTAAAACCTGTAGATGCCCGGTCACCACTTGTTTATGGTTTTCATCTTGCTTATCAATGGCTTGTTTAAACTTCAACTGCTCATTTTCATTTTGACTTAACAAATCATTGATTTTTTCTAGTTGGGTATGATTTTCTTGCGATAATTCGGCAATAGTTTGTTGGTTAGTTTTCGCCTCAGTCACACTTTTTTCTAGGGTTTGTGTTAACTCAGCTATCTGCTTCGTTTGCTGTTCACTGTTGCTGTTATGCTTGAGTTCGGCTTGTTCTAAAGATGTTTTTAAATGTAAATTATCGGCATTAAGTTTAGCGGATACTGCCAACTCTTTTTGCAATTGCTGCTCAAGCGAATTCACCGTCTCCGCTACCTGAAATTGTTGCTTATTAGCGGCAACTAGTTCTTCATTGGCTTCTGCAAGCTTGTTTTCAAGTGCTTGTGTATCGCGCTCCGCTTCGTGAATTTGTTTAATGACCTGTTCATTATCGACTGACAATTGCTTTAAAACGAGGGAATTTTTTTCTTGCTCATTAAGCCACTTGTCATTAATTTGTTGTTTTTCTTTTTCATATTGCTGTTGTGCAGAAACCGCGTCTTGCTCAATTTGGACTATCGTTTGCTCTTGGCTATTCACTTTTAAAGTTAAGTCACTATTTTCGTGCTCTACTTTAGTTATCGTTGCTTGCTGCTGATCAATACTTACTTGTTTATTTTTCAGCTCTTTCTGTAAAGTAGAAATTTGCTCATGTAATAAGTTTGCTTGTTGCTGTTCATGATTCAACTGCTCACTACTTGACAGTAATTTATGCTCTTGTTCTGCTTTTAAGTATTCTAACTCACTCGATACTTGATCAAATTTAAGCTGTAAATCAGAGTATTGCTGATTTTGAACCGCAAGCGTTGCAGCTTTAGCCTTGTCATTTTTGGCTAATGCGTCTTTTTCTGTGGTTAATTCATTTAGCGTTGTTGTCGCATTTTCTGCAGCTAAACTTACGGTTTTTAATTGCTGTTGCTGCTGCTCGTTCTCTTGATTAAGTGTTGCAACTTGTTTAACTAACTGTGAGTTTTCAGCCAGTTTATCTTTCAAAATTTGTTCTGAGTCTGTTAGCTTTGCGCTGTTAAGATTTTCTGCGTTGGAGAGTTCTTCTTGAAGTTGTGCTAATTGGTTATGCTGCGCTTTTTGTTCTGCTTTTAATATTTCAAGCTCACTATTATTTTCTTGTTGGCTTTTAGTAGCCAGTAATTGCTGCGACTGAAACTGTTCTTCAAGCGCCATATAAAGTGGGTGCGTGGTAACAATTTCAGGGCTAACGTCAATATTATCGCTATAACTAGTGAGTAATGCAGTGATTTTATCTTCAATTTGTAAATAAATATCACCCGCCAAGTTTTGGATGTTTTCTTCAATATCACTTGGTAATTTTTTCTGAACAGTCATACGGTATAAATCCCTAACCCTACATCAATTAAACACCATCAGCCAAAATCATCCTATCAGACGTTTAATGTAGATTCATCAATTAATACTGTTCTGGCTAAAAATTAAACGAAGGCTTCGTAATATCTTAAATTTTAAGCAAAAAAAAAAAGACCAACAGGTCTTTTTTTTACTAGCTTTACTTAAGTGTTATTTTTCAGCTTCAACTGTTACTGGTGAAAAGCGAATAGCATTTACTTTAGCTGTTGATTCACTCTGATTACGCAATTGAGCTAAACGATTAACTTGACCAACAGAGCCTAACATTGCGTGAATTGGAATAAACAAACCACGTTTATGAAAATCAAGTACTTGCTCATCACTTAATGCTTGAATTTTCTTTTCGTCAACACTGTATAAACCAACAAGTTTCTTAGTTTCACCTGAAGCAAAATTTACATTAAGCTCAAGTTCTAGTAATAAATCATTATCGACTAATTCTTTAATGAATTTTTCGTTCATTACTTCATTGTCGTATAAACGACCCAGTGAATCTTGTACGCCTTTAAAGAACTCTGTGTCATTGCCTTCAGCATCAAACAACTCATGTTCATTATCTTCGCCGACAAATTTACTGTCTAAATCTATACAAGCCGTTAATGTTTTTTCTTTCTCAGGGTCTAGACCTAGAGAAAAAGGTGACATTGAAATACTTTGCGGAACATAAACTGCCTGCCAAGAATCTTCTTTATAATATAAGTTTTCGCCGGACTCTAAGCCCAACATAACAACACTACGGTAACGTTCGCTACCTTGATCTTTTACAAATACAACAGGGTAACTCGTGGCCGCTTGAGAAAACTCGGGTGCGGTGATCGGTGCAATATGTTGAGTAGATACATTTGATAAATCACGTTTTGCAGCGATTTTAATATTCTGATGAGTTTCTTTTTTAATCGGGGTAATGTTAGCCATGAATAGGGTCTCTTTTTACTGCGTCTTTAATCTTTGTCATTTTTGACACATGTTTTGTTGTGATAATAGTTATGGAGACACGCGAAGTCGCTTTCAATGGTATAATCAAATTATCTTCAGATATTTTTAATTACACTTGAGTTATTTTAGAAAAATTATACCTTAAATTTATTTAAAAACAGAAAGTTAACCTATGAATATAACAAAATACTTTTGTGCCGTAGCCATTTTTATCAGCCCAGTTATTTTAGCATCACCCAAAATAACGGTCAGTTTTGGCGATTCAAATGGTTTTGCACAAGTAAAAATTAAAAACGAAACATTCGAGCCTTTAGCTTGTTATGTCGCTATAGATGGCCACAGAATAAAATTTCAATTACAAGTTAAGTCTTCATCCCCTTGGATAAGTGCTACAGATAAACAGTTCAACTACCAAAATTTTAGTACTTGGTGTGACTACTTAGAAATTCATCCTAAGTATAAATCCTATCAAATATATTAATTTTTCGGGTATATAAACCTTAGTTACGCCGACATATCTGCACCACTAAGCAAATATAATTCTAAGTACACATACAAAATAGTATTAGTAAGAGCAATAATCACCACATTGATATATTCATATAAGTCAGCAATCTTCGCATAGTTAAATTTACAATAAAGACCACACTCCAATCTGCAATAATTTCTCAATTTTTCATTTTACAATCTAAGACACGTGTCAGTCCAAAAAAATTGGCAACGCTTCAAAACAAAACGCAAATGATAATAATTATCAGTTGCGTTACGTTTTGTAACACCTTATAATATTTTGCATAACAACAATCGCTTTTTCGATAAAAACTAGGTTCAAAATAAGATGAAACTCAATTTCAACACTCTCATAGCGGCAGCAATATCTACGACAACTTTTATTGCTTCTGCAGGCGAAAACTTATGGGTTTATGCTAAAGGTACAGACACACGTCCAGCTAACAGCTATGAATTTAAAATTGCTGACACTATTCGTTTAGATAAAAATGCGGGTGATCATTACACCTTTCACGATATTCGACCTGAAATTGAATACGGTGTAACGGATAAACTCACCATTGCCGCTGAAGCGATTATTTTTATTCACGATTACGATGTAGGCTCAGAAGCAGATGGCGCGCCATGTCCAATGTGTGAAGCAGGCGATGGTACTGGCAAATTTAGCGATACACAATTTGCCGGTTACGAGTTGGCCATGAAATATAATGTTTTAAGCCCGTATAAAGATGCTTTCGGCTTTTCATATGGATTAAGTTATGAGCGTCGTGACAAGTATCGTTTAGATGGTGCTGACATTGATCAAAACTCATTTGTTGGTACGCTATTTTTCCAGAAAGATTTTCTTGATGACACTGTAATTACCGTACTTAATATTAAAACTGAATTTGAACGCAGAAAATCAGGTTCGGTTGTCGAAGATGAGTTTGCCGTTGATATCTCAGCAGGTATTTCATACCGTTTCGCACCACAATGGTTTATCGGCCTAGAGTTTAGACACCAGTCTGATTATTTAAACCCTCAAGATAAAGCAGAACAAGGTAATACTGAAGGCGGTTTTGATGAAGAAGGTTACACCCTTGGTTTAGATAAAACTAATTTTGATTTAACTGACTTCCGTATTGGCAGCCAACATCAAAACGGTAACTATTTTGGACCTACATTGCATTTTGCAGAAAAAAAATGGTGGGCTACAGCGGGCGTTTTATGGCAAATCAGTGGCGGCGGCTCTGAATATGCCGACGTACGAAATGGCCGTAACTGGGATGAGCATGAAAAAATGCACATCGGCTTATCATACGGCTATGAATTTTAATATTTTCAATTGTGTTGATTGACCTCAATAAGGCTTACATTCATTTGTAAGTCTTTTTCGTATTAACCATATACAGCGGATTACTTAGATCATGAGCATGTTACGCAGACGATTTTTGAAAGGTTTAGTCGCTACAGCGGCAAGTTTCGCGCTACCTATTCAGCTCGCATTTGCAAAAAATTATTTGACGATTGAACAGGCCAAAAAAATATTGTGGCCAGACCAAAACCTTACACCAACACCAATCACGTTAAGCGAAGCACAGGCAGATCTAATTGAAGAACTTGCTGATATTCGCGTCCGTAACCATTTTATAAATGGCTGGCGCTCTGAAGATGGTGGATGGTTTATTGTTGATCAAGTCATAGGTAAACACGAAAATATCGATTTAGCAGTAGCGATTAGTGCTGAAGGTAAAGTGATGGGTATTGAAGTACTTACTTATCGTGAAACCTATGGTGATCAAGTTATGCATCCAAAATGGCGAGCACAATTTTACGGTAAAGATAGCAGCGAATTTTTAAAGTTAGATAAACAAATCAGAAACATTTCTGGTGCAACACTGTCATGCCGACATGTTACTGACGGTATTAACCGACTTAACCACACTTGGTCTACCGTGTTGAGTAAGGTAGCGCGTTAATGGATAAAACATGTGGCCTCTAATCACACAATAAAGCGCTGTAAGCCTTTGCTTGGTACCTTTATCGAAGTTGATTTGTATGGTGAGCTACCAGAAAAAGATCTCGTACATTGGTCAAATATCGCGTTCAATGAAATAGAACGCATCCACCATGCGCTGAGTTTTCACGCTCCAGAAAGTGACATATCAGTATTGAATAGAGCACTATTAACTGAACCACAATCTGCACACAATCTTACCAACGACCTATCAGTTATCTTAGCTTTTGCTCATGCGTTATTTAAAAGTACACAAGGCTATTACGATCTCAGCGTTGCTTCCATATTAGTCAATGATAAGCACTTGCCTGATCATTTATTTTTAGCTAATTCGTTCGAACATAATCAACCATTAGGCACATTTGCTGATGTCTTAATAAGTAACAACCAAATAAGCAGTAAGCGACCCATTATTATTGATTTAGGTGGAGTCGCGAAAGGTTATGCCGTTGACCAAGCGATTGCACTTTTACCCGAAGACATTTGCGGGAGCATTAATGCAGGTGGCGATATGCGTGTCATTGATTGGCAAAATAAAAAAGTAGAGATCAAATATGGCAAACGCTTCAGCGCCTTAAAAAAACTACAAATGGCCAATACGGCATTAGCCACAAGTGCTAGTTATTATAATCAAGGTGGCTCACAATATTTTAATCCAATAGCTAACCATTATGTAAAAATTAAAGGCAGTATGTCGGTTTTTTCTGAAAAAGCCATGCACGCTGATGCATTAACGAAAGTTGCCTTGTTGGTCGAGCGCCAACAAGCAAAACAGATATTAAAAGACTACAACGCCACTGCGATCAGCATTAATCGTTTTGGCTTTAGTCGTCAATTAAGCTAGAGCATTTACATGTCGAATATCAGTCGAAAAATAGCCAAAAAATATCGTTATATTTTTTATTTTAATTTAGCAGTCAGTGCATTAAGCGGTACAACTTTCTGGCTACTGCGAGAATTTGCCATGGTCGAAGGTGACTTTGGGCCTGAGTCGCACTTTTTGCAATATCCAACTTTGCAACTTCACGGTTTTGCAGCATTTGTTATGCTAATGGCGTTAGGTGCTATATTTACTTCTCATATTCCAAAAACTTGGTACAAGGGTCAAGCAAAAAAATCGGGGCTTACTATGCTCTGTTTTATCGTTTTTTCTCTCTTGTCAGCCTATTCACTTTATTATTTAGTTACTGAAGATTGGCACGTTTTACTTGGCAATGCCCATGCTATTGTCGGTATATGCTTACCCGCTTTACTCTATTTTCACATTCGTACAGGTCGAAAATCGACACGTGGAAAAAAACGTCAGCCGTTCAAAAACAATGATAAAGCTCGATCATCTGCTGGTAAAGTTTCATGAAACGCCGCTCATTTTTAAAAACGGCATGCTTAGCAAGTAGCTGCTTATTACCGGCATGCAAAAGCACAATGGTTCATGTGGAATCAGAGCGAGTCGGTAAGCAAATCTTCATCGAAAAAACATTATTTAATCACCGTAGTAACGTTACCGTAGCCTATAATAAATATGCTATTGGTGTGGTAAAATTTGATAATGATCACTTCGCAGCATCGTTATTAGCATGCACACACAATGGCTGCGCACTTACACCAACAGAACTTGGTTTTATTTGTCCTTGTCATGGCGCTAGATTTGACGCTTTAGGGCAAGTAAAAAAAGGCCCTGCAGAACAAAATTTAACACGTTTTATCACCAGTACTAATTCACAGTCTGTCATTATCCACTTAACCGATTAAGCTATTGATTATGTTTAAATTTACAACGACGTTGAAGTCTATAACGCATTTATTTTTAGCTGTATTACCTTGTCTAAGTTATGGCTATACGGTCCCCGAGCCAAGTACCACTGAAACCATGACTATTTCTTATAATAAGTCGATAAAATCACTCGACGATAGTCGTACCAGTGACAATATTATGGTGTATCCCGAGCAAACTGTTCAAGCTCCGAATACGGTGGCAAATATAATTACACAGCAAGCAGGCGTTGCGCTCAATGGCCAAGGAGGATTATTTCAAAGTTACAATATTAGAGGCTTTAGTCGCTCACGTATTAAAACAGAAGTCGATGGCATACCTATTATCACCGATCGACGTGCAGGCAATGCCGTTTCTTTTATTCCAAGTGAATTAATTTCTGGGGTTTATATTCAAAAAGGACCTCAATCCACTTTATACGGTTCTGACGCTATGGGTGGCGTTATTAGTATTGCCACTAACGCATTTAATAGCTCAGCAGTGGGCATAACCATGCAGCCTCAAGATAATGCACAACATATTTGGGCACGCTTTAATGGTGAGTCAATTAGCGCCAGTGTAATTCATCGTCAAGCCGACAATGGACGTTCTCCAAGCAATGAAGGTACCTCCAGCACTGAACTGAACACTCAATATCAACAACTTGTAGCCACTTTATCGGCAGCATTAACGTGGCATGATATTGATATTTTTGCTTCGAGTATTATCAGCCAAGGTGATGACATTGGAAAAAGTTCGAGTACCTTTCCTCAGCAACGGATCAGTAGTTATCCACAAGACGATCACTTGTTGTCACAAATTGAATTTTCATCACTAGGACAATGGAAAGTAAAACTCTATCAACATCAACAACAATGGCAAACACACATAGTTCGTCTAGATGACAACCAAGCAACAGCCAGAAGTAATATCACTGACTACCAATCAAACACCTATGGTGCTTATGGCTCTTGGCTTGTCGATAATACCGTACTCGGCCTAGAGTGGTTCGGGCGTCATAATATCGATATTAGTGAGCGTGAATTTACTAGTGGTGGCGAGCTTGCTTGGGCAAAAACCGTGGTTGATGCCGATGAAGATACTTACGCAGCGTATATTTTACATGATTGGCATGTTAACAAACTCACCCTAGCTACAGGTGCACGATTTGACAGTATTAATGTCTCTGCTCAACAGCAAACTAAACGCGATAATTTTTTATCCTTATCTGCTGATATTTCTTACACACTATCAGCACAAACTTTCGCCAGCATACAAATCGCGAATGCGTTTCGCTTTCCAACAGTAAGTGAACTCTTTTTTTCTGGTGAAACACCCAGAGGGAATACCCAAGGAAATATGGATCTTGAACCTGAACAAAGCCTAGGGTTGCAAATATCGATAAACCACCAGTTAACACCTGAATTTTCCACACGTTTTAATGCCTACCATTATGATATTGATGACTATATAGAACGCTACACTCTCGATAACATTCGCTATTACCGTAACAGCGAGCGCGTAACGATCAGAGGCTTTGAACTTATTAACGATTGGCGCATTAACCCACAATGGCAAACAAGTTTAGGATTACAGTGGCAACAATCGCGTGATATAAATAACAATACGGTTGATGATGGTTTACCCAAAGCACTTAAATGGGCACTAAATTGGCAACATAATGCAATTAATATCCGTCAGCAATTAACGGTATTGCTCGAACGTTCTGATGTTGGTCCATCAGAAAGCACACAAGCTAGTGAACTTATTTGGCAAATAACAGGGGACTATCAACTCAGTGAAGATATAACCTTAAGTATGTCGATACTTAATATCACCGACAATGAATATCGAGCCTCAAGCGACGAAGACGCCGCTTATCAACCTGAGCGTACTATCAATATAAGTGGCTTATGGCGCTTTTAATTCACACAAACATCAAAGAACAAACGAGTAGTGATGAACTTTAATAGAATCAACCGCAGCACCCATCGATGGGCAAGTATAGCTATCGCCATACCCTTTTTAGTTATTTTAGTGACAGGGATTTTACTGTTATTAAAAAAAGAAGTTGAATACATTCAACCAGCGAGCACAAAAGGTCAGTTCAACCAGCCCAGTATCAGTTTTTCGCAAATACTCACCATTGCTAAAACAGTAAAAGTTGCAGAAATAGACTCTTGGCAAGCCATAGATCGCTTAGATGTACGACCAAATAAAGGCATTATCAAAATACGCGCAAAGTCGCACTGGGAAATTCAAATTGATGCCACAACCGGAGAGGTTTTAAAAACGGCCTTTCGTCGTTCAGATATCATTGAGCAATTGCACGATGCAAGTTACTGGCAAGATAAAGCAAACCTCTGGTTTACACTGCCAATTGCTGTCATCATGATTGTCATCTCAATTACTGGGATCATTTTATTCTTTTTACCTTATTACCGCCGCAACAAAAACCAAAAGCTATTGAAAAATAAGCACTAATTTATTTAAAGATAATAGCAGTAATCAATGTTTTGGACCAATAATGCTATAAGTGTTCCTAAACCTGAGACTAAGCCATGACGATTAATAGCAATAACATCCAAGCACCAAATACCTATTCAAGTTAGTTAGTTTCATTTCATCTTATTTGTTATGATCTCTTTATAAAGAAAAAACGTATATCGATTACGTTTATAAGGGAATAAAATATGCTACAGGTGCTATTGGTTGATGACGATGCTGAATTTACAGAAGTCGCGTGCCAAATAATAGAATTTTTAGGTCATGATGTTTATGTAGCGTCTACCTTAAAAGAAGCAGAAGAATGGTTAACCAATCAACAATTTGATCATGTTTTGCTTGATTTTATGTTGCCCGATGGCAGCGGCTTACACTTGATAGATTTTTTGAAAAAAAATCAACTTAGCCCTTATGTGACTTTAATAACAGGTCACCCTTCGGTAAAAGGTATGCTTGCAGGCTTGTGTGGTCCAAAAGTTAACTACATTGTAAAACCATTACAACGCGAAGATATTGAAGCGACACTGAATAGAAACACCAAAAAGCCCAAAAAAATCAACAGTAAAATGCCAACATTACATTTTGGTTGCCTTGTAGGTGAGTCAAAACCTATGCAAGAGCTATATACTATGATTGAGCGCGTAGCTAAAACCTCAGCTAACGTAATGCTCATGGGAGAAAGTGGTGTAGGTAAAGAAGTTGTTGCGAATGCAATTCATGCATCCACTGGCTCAACTGACCCCATCATTGCTACCAATTGCGGGGCTTTATCAAAAGAGTTAATTAGTAGTGAGCTGTTTGGTCATGAAAAAGGCGCATTTACAGGCGCGGTTGCTCGCAAAGAAGGGGTATTTGTTAGAGCCGGCAATGGCACACTTTTTCTTGATGAAATAACTGAAATGCCGCTCGACATGCAACCAAATTTATTACGCGCATTAGAAAATAAGCGTGTTATCCCGGTTGGTGGTACACAAGAAATTGAAGTTAATTGTCGTGTAGTTTCGGCTACAAACAGAACAATGGCTGAATTAGCTGAAGGAAAAGTAATTCGTGAAGATGTGTATTATCGTTTAGCCGTTTTTCCAATTAGCATTCCATCATTAAGCGAAAGAAAAGAAGACATTCCTTTACTTGCCGAAGTGTTTTTACAACAGCTGAACAATGAAAATGATGCCGAATTTGTTTGGACAACAGCACAATTAGAGACATTAAAAAATACCCTTTGGCCTGGTAATGTTAGGGAGCTTAGACACGCTATACACCGTGCTTTTATTATGAGTGAACCTGCAACCAAAACTATACAACTACCAAGTAGTTTTATCTCGCCTTTTGCTGCTGCAACAAATCAATCATCTGCCGTATCGGCAGGACAAACAATTGAAGGGCTTGAAAAAGAGCTTATTCGTGTCACCTTAGATAAAGTTGATGGCAACAAAACACAAGCAGCTGAAATGTTAGGCATAAGTACCAAAACCTTGTACAACAGATTACATGCTTACGGTGACTTTACAGATTAATAGCAGAGTAAGTAGCTTTTAACAAACTATGATGAGGTAGTGCAGTGAATCAAGAAAACAACGATATTAATCATTTAATACATGATACTCGAGCGCCTTTAAATAGAATTTCTATGCAGGCAGAGTTAATAAAAATGGTGTTAGAAAACGATATGCCAAAGGATAAAGCAATAGCTGCCATCGATAAAATACTGGTCGCTTGCCAAGATTGTAGCAAGCGTTTGCAAGATATTGCTGAACTGTCTCAATCGTAATGCTTTTTATTGTATATCAAGCGCTTATAAAAATATTTCAGATGGTAATAATTGACCAGAAAGCGAGTAAACATGCCCATTAAAAAGCTTTTCGAAAACGCAGTATTCAATTGGGGGCTGATCACAAGTATCATTACTATGGTGATAATAACCAATGGTTATTTAGCCATAAAAACCATTGATGCTTTATCTAATACACAAAGCAGCCTATACAATACCGGTGATATTATAGGTGAAATAGACAATCTACATAATTTAGTTTTAATGGCTGAAACAGGCCAGCGTGGTTATTTACTGACAGAAATACCAGAATATTTAACCCCTTATGAAGATGCATTAGAAAACCTAAGCGATCAACTCAGCAATACTAGAAAACTTCACTCTGAAGTACCAGAACAATCAGAGCGAATTACAGCTTTACTTATACTGGTTGAACAAAAAACAGATGAATTACAAAAGACTGTTGAATTGGCACTCGCTGACAAAGAAAAACGCGCATTAAAACTTGTGATGACAGGTACGGGTCGTAACTTGTATAAAGAGCTTCGAGCGGATTTAGAATATATAAAAATACTCGAGATAAACTACCGTAATACCTTGTTCGCCGTACTTTCAACCGTTGAGCGAGAAGCAAAGGTCACTTTCGCTATTTCAGGTATAACCAGTGCTTTATTACTTCTAGGCTTAGCATTTTTTGCCCGGTTAAATACTAGAAGTGAAGTAAAGTATCGACTTCAACTTGAACAAAAAAATAAAGAATTAGCACAAAAAGTTGCTGCTCGAACCAAAGAACTCACGCTTTATTCAGATGAGTTATCACGCAGTAACCGTGAATTAGAAGATTTTGCTTTTGTTGCCTCACATGATTTACAA